>JANMVA010000662.1:0-3762 GCA_031392195.1 Saprospiraceae bacterium
GAGCCTGTCGAATGTATTGTCGAAGGGCATTATAGTTTCTGACTAGCAATTCATCTCGCCGCGGAAGCCGAAGGTTTCCTTGCGGCGAAAAAGCAGCTTTGGGAGGAGCAATTTTTCTTCCCTTCGACAGGGACCTCCAGAGATAGCGTATTGTACTTGGTATTATTCAGCAGTAAATATTATTTCAAGGACTCGCTTAGGTTTAGTTAAGCCAATTGAAAACTTAATTGAACCTACTCTTTGCCTGCGATTATTTTACCAAAGCCTATAATTTTCTGATCAAGAGCTCTTTTTACCTGATAAAAAAACAGTCCTTTTTCATTATTAATAACATCAATTCTGACAAAGTTTTGATCAGTGTGAACGGTCCGGACCGGGTAACCAACAGAATTAAATACGGTTATGATATAATGACCGATTGGTTGATCATTCAATTCGATCATGAAATAATCATTACAGGGATTTGGGAAGGTCCTTATTTCTACTTTATCATGATGGAGAATACTGTTCAAGGTATCTAACCGGATTAATTCCACAAGATCAAAATTTATAACTCCAAATGAGGGCCCGGCAGCAAACGCCCAGAGTCTAATTTCAATTGAATCTAAAGGATCAATCTTGAGTACAAAACTTGTCGTATAGAATTTCCAGTCGCCTGAATCTGCAAGTATCGTCTTTGCACTAGAGAATTGACCTTCTGATAATATACCTACTTCTATTCCACCCCATGCATTACCTACGTCTTTCATCCAAACATTCAGTTGATAATTACCTGTGCCGTCAAGCCCGGTGACAAATGCGGATGCTGAAGATGGACCACTGTTCCCTACACCTGTTACACCAATTGACCAAGTCCCGTCAGCAGGAGGAGCATCCTGATAAAAAAAAACATCACAAACAGGCTCGGGTGGATTCGTTTCACAAATGTAGGTCAGCTCCTGACCGCAGAGATCATACCAGGAATCACAATATAACTGGTGGTTGTTTTCAAAATCAGAATTTAAAATTAGATTTTGACAAAATCCCATTATAACTTGAAAAGACAGCATAAAAATGATACTAGTTGTTTTCATAGGAATCTCATTTAAGTGTGGAAATCCAATCCTTTAAACTCCTGATGTAAAGTTATACCTAATATATACTCAAAATGCATGGCCAGTATTTCTATTCATGGATTTTTTCCAAATTAACAAAAAATAACTTACCCTCCAACAAGGTAGATTTGCTATGGGTAAACTTTTTAGCCCAAAAAGCTAAGTACTTTATTTTACCGGATGATTTTAAAATACAAAAGAGTTCTTCCCTCCCGGAAAGAACTCTATAATCTTATTGATGAGATTCTTTATTTAGTTACGATCAAATTCCTAGTCTGCAAATTTTCTCCTGATTGAAATTGCAGAAAGTAGGCTCCTGCTTCAACATCTGTAGCGTTCCATTCTACATGGTGAATGCCTTTTTCAAACTTACGATTAGCAAGCGTCTTTATCAATCTTCCGCTATAGTCAAAAATATTTACAGAAATATTTCCTGTTTGCTGAAGTGAAAATGAAATGGTTGTTGTGTTGGTAAATGGATTTGGAAAGACGGCTACCTCATTTGAAAGATTGTTCTCTATTTCGCCACCGGCAACATTATGGGTTTGGTGCGTCGTGATTGAAACTTCATTTGAAAAAATGGTTTCTACTTCTGTGGCAAGGCCCTGATTACATTCTGTGCCTAATGTTACAATCCAGCCATCAGTACCGCCAAGCGGATTCAGAATATCACCATCATTTGATTTCGAAGTTATAGGAATGACATACTGATCATTTATTTCAATACCGGTTGACCAATGAGTTATATTTATATCTGCTTTGCTTCCGCCAAGTGTTTTATTCCACAGCATATTTCCATCAGCATCCACCTTAAAAACATACCCGTCATAAGAAGATTCAACAGCAGGATTGTCGGTTACTACCCCAATACCTAAAATTCCACCATCAGTTGCAATAAGCGAACCCAGGGACCCGGCACATCTGTCGGGATGTGGATAACTTCTATTCCAAATGACATCTCCGGTTTCAGGATTCACTTTCAACAGCTTTGGCGTGAAACCCTCTGCACAACCGGAGGTACAACCATCAAAGTCACCATCGATGGAATTACCGGCTATAGCTAAAATTAAGTTGCCGTCAAAAGTGCGCGAAATTGCATGTGGAATGTCAAAAGCTGATCCGCCGATACATTCTTGCCAGTTAATGCTTCCATCATTGTTGTCTATGTTTACCAACCAGATGTCCGCCTCTCCATGGTTTCCGCTTACCTGCCCATCGTTGCTGGTGGTTAAAGCATTAAAGGTTGAGGTGCCGTTTGTATTTCTTGAAATGCTTGTCAATTCCTCATCACCACTTCCGCCATAACAATAAGAACTTAACACATTTCCGCTTGACGAAATAGTCAGGAGCCAGGCGTCATATCCTCCATGATTTGCCGGTACATCGCCATCATTGTTGGAGTTAGTCGTTCCGGTAACTTGATAACCTCCCGGTACAACATTTATCTCAAATGGATAGTCAACAGCTTTACCTCCATAACAATGTTGCCATTGCAGTATACCCAATGAATTAAATTTAACTACCCAGGCATCGTAACGACCCCCATGATGGCCTGAAACATCATGTTCATTTGAAGAAGTCAGACCTGTAGCAATAAAACCACCTTCATCGGTAGATATAATACTAAAGAAGTCGTCATATTTTTTTCCACCGTAGGTATGCTGCCAAATCAGATTATGATTAAAATCAAATTTCGCAATGAATCCATCCATGTCATGGTTGTGTCGTACATTAAAGATTCCATCACGAGAATTTGTAGAACCACATATCACATAGCCATCGGCTATTTTAATAATTGAGTAGGTGGCATCATTTTCACTTCCCCCAAGATTGAATTGATCAGTGATGCAATAATTTTGCGACATTGTTTGTAAATACATTGAGACAAATAATAGGCTCAATAAAATTGCTTTTACCGTTTGTATTTTCATTTTATTTTGGCTTTTGTCCCGGAGATTCCGGATGTTAAGAGAGTACTTGATTCCATTTTGGTTTTATTTTAGTGTCGTATTTTCGAAATGTTAGTATCTAATTATTGTGAATTTGAACGGGACAAAGGTGGACTGAATAATCATGTCCGTCAATCACGTAAACAGGTGAATTTTGAAACAGAATTCCCAGAATATCACCTGAACAGGTGAGAAGTAAAACGAAAATAGTAGCATTACCTTTACTATCTTTAAACAATCACGGACAAATTGCAGAATAAACCATCAATGAAAATCAAAATTATCATCCTGTGTTTTAGTCTCGCCGGTTTCGTCTGCAACTCCTTTGGACAAAATCAAAGTAAGATTGATTCACTGCTGAATGTTTTGAAAAGAGCAAAAGAGGATACCAACAAAGTGAATACACTCAACGCTCTTAGCCTGGAACTGAGCTACAGTAACCCAGACACTTCTATTATACTCGCGAACCAGGCATTATCACTTTCCGAAAAAGCCAAAAGTAAAAAGCACATTGCTGATTCTTATGACGTAATGGCGTGGGCTAATTTTGTGAAAGGAAATAATACTTCTGCTCTGGAAAATAATTTAAAAGCATTATCAATCAGTGAAGAACTTGCCGACAAATCTGGAATTGCAAAATCTCTTGGCAACATCGGAAATGTCTATTCTGAACAAGGCGATTATCCCAAAGCGCTGGACTATTATTTCAAGGCATTGAA
>JANMVA010000006.1:0-2642 GCA_031392195.1 Saprospiraceae bacterium
ACAAAATCAATTCCTTTTACTTTCGTCAAATGGATGTCCACTAACAATACATCCATCTGATGACTCCTCAGGTATTCCGTAGCCGACATGACATCACGGCACACCGCCACTATTTGTAAATCGGATACCTCCCTGATATAATCTCTCAGGATCTCTGCCGCTAATGGTTCATCTTCAATGATCAGACAATTATACATAGGCGTATGTGCTTAAATCAATGGTAAGATCAACTTCAAAATGTGCCAGATTTTTATCAGCTCTGAATGTATAATCTTTATATAAGATCGCCAGTTGTCGTTTTATATTGCTCAATCCAATTCCATCCTGAAGAGGTTCTTCCGTTCCTGGTTGCTCAGCCAAATTGTTGGAAACCTGGAAAATAAAAATGTGGTTCTTCAGGTTCACACTGATGTTGATGCTCGTATCTAAATCATTACTATGCTTAAACGCATTTTCAACGAGGGGCAAAAGCAATAAAGGGGATATCTCAGCATTTTCATCATCCAGATCTTTTGTAAAGGTTATCGTCAAATGTTCCCGGAAGCGCAGTTTTTGTAAAGCAATATAGTCAGCTACAAGTTGCAATTCGTCCCGGATGGGATTGGTCTTGCGACTGGTTTCATATAACATGTACCGCAATATTTTTGACAAACTCATAATGGCTGCAGGCGTATTGATGTCCTGTTTCCGGCTCAGGGCATAGATTCCATTCAGGGTATTAAAGAGAAAATGTGGATTGGTCTGCGCTTTCAGATAACCTAGCTCCGATTTTAGTTTTTCACTGACAAGAACAGCTTCTATCTTAAGTGCACGGACCCGCAGCTGTACAAGTTTGATCGCCACAGCGACAAGTGTTATCGGGATCAAATCGAACAAAGAATAAAGGTACCTGGCCAACAAACTCGTAAAGCTCAGGTTGCGCTCCTCGTCTGAAAAAATATAAACCCAAATGACATTTTGAACAAGCAACCGCATACAGAATGCCCCAACCAGTAAGACCAGGATAAATTCCAATAAAAACTTTACGCTTGATTGTCCCGGTGTCATGAATCCACTCGTCGTGATTGTTGTTTGATGAGCAGACCACCTTGGGATGATGCTATAAATGCAATAGTACACCACCATCGCTTTTATTCCATAAATCAATAATTGGGACAAGACAGTTAGGAAAAAAATATTCCAATCCTGATGTGATGAAAAGCTACTGGAAAAAGAGAGCTCATTGAAGAGGCTTGTGCAGAAAAATAATACCCAAAAGACGCAATGTCTGAGAATCCTTGTTGATGGCATTTCCTTATATCTGTGTGCAAAATAGAACAAAAGGACCTGGTGAACAGGTACGGATATCCCAATGACTATTTCCGCATGACCAACGACACCTGCCCCATCCTAAATGGTTGATGGTTGGTGTATCAGGCTGTTGGGTAGCATCAAACTGTGGGTGGTATATATTCTATCTGCAACGAATGATTTCTGTTTTGATTTGCTTTTCAAAGGGCACTCATTCAATATGGGCTGCGCTACCAACAATAGATTTAAACCAATAGACATGAGAACTTTTCCTTTCCTGGTGTTAATGCTGATCTGCTGCACATCATATGCGCAAATGTTCACCAAAGTGATTGATTCACCATTAAGTGCGACTCCCGGTGATTCAAGAAGTGTCAATTGGGTAGACGTCAATGGCGATGGGTATATAGATTGCTTTATTTCCAATGGACCTCAGGAAGGACAAAACAATGCACTATACATCAATGATGCAAATGCAAATTTTACTGCAGTCGTTGATGACCCGATCGTAATGGATCACATGCCCTCTGACGGAGCCACCTTCGCGGATATTGACAATGATGGTGACCTTGATGCTTTCGTGGCCATTTGGTACAACAAGAACAACCTGGCATACATCAATAATGGATCGGGGACGTTTACACAGGTGTTGGATGGTATTTGGGTTAATCATTTTGGATATTCAGAAACAGCGGCCTTTGGTGATTATGACAACGACGGGCTTGTAGATCTATACGTCACCAACAGTGCCGGAAACAAGCGTAACTTTTTATATATGAACCTTGGTTTGGCTAACATGGAGCTTGTAACCGAAGGGTCGCCTGTAACGGACGCAGGCTCTTCAAGAAACGTCAGCTGGACAGATATTGATGCTGACGGAGATCTCGACCTTTATGTTACGAATGAGAATAATGAAGCAAATGATTTGTATCGGAATGATGGTGCATCATTTGTAAAGATGACTGACCCGTTGATCACCAAGGATCATTTTAGTACTATGAGCAGCAGTTGGGGAGATATGGACAATGATGGTGATCTTGATTTATTTCTCGCGAATGATGGCAGTAAAAATCAACTATTCAGGAATGAAGGTGATTTTGTTTTTACACGAATTTTGACAACCGATATTTCTGATCAAACTGCCAAATCTTTTAGTAGTGCATGGTCGGATATTGACAATGATGGCGACCTGGATCTCTTTGTGACCAATGCATTCCAAACGGGTGTGCGCTTAAAAAACCTGCTCTACCTCAATGATGGAACTGGTCACCTAGCAGAAGTCACAGATGAAATCGTGGTCCAGGATTTGGGCTGGTCATATGGTTGTGCTTTTGGTGATTATGACAATGATG
>JANMVA010000037.1:0-6595 GCA_031392195.1 Saprospiraceae bacterium
TTTTGTTCCTTCAAAAATTTCTGAGCGTCGGAACTTTCAAAGACTTTAATGACAGTGTGGCCACCGGGCTTTAAGAATTTCGGCAGTAAAAAGAAAACCATCTCTACTAAATTTAAGTGGGCACACAACCAGGTCATCACCAAGGTCAGGCTCTGGTAGCGCATAAAAGAAAACTTCAATATTCTGCGTCAACGAGCCGCACTCATTTGTGACGGTCACGGCATAGAGACCAGGATTGATAATGGAATAAATCGATTCTTGACTGCCATCATTCCATATAAAATCTCCCATATCCTCATCAAGTTCGATTTCATAAACATCACCTTCACACATAAAAAGTTGATCAGGCCCAAGAGTGAATTCAGGAGGATCAATTTGCACGATTTCTATTTCATCTACTGATTCACCGCAGACATTACTGATCGTCAATGAAAAAGTGCCGGGATCGGTGATGACATAATCAGGAGAGGTGGAACCATCCTGCCATAAAAAATCGCCAAGATCCGGATCGAAATTATAGCTGATGTCCGTAAACGGACAGATATACGTATCATCACCAAGATCAAACGGATCAGGAAAATCAACGACTTCGATCAGTACTTCGTCCGTCGACTCATGACATCCATCATCAAGTGTCACGCTGTATAATCCGCTAGCATTAATCGAGTAGTCCGGGTCTGTAGAACCATCCTGCCATTCGTAAGTACCTGCATCCGGATCAAGGGATATATCATACGAATCTCCCTCGCAAAGCATCGCTTCTGCAGGACCAATTTCAACTGCCGGACTTCCCAGAATCGTGACTTCGACTTCATCTGTTCCTGAAGCACAGCCATCAGAAATGGTCAGCGTGTAAATTCCTGTTTGAGTAACAGTCAGTGTAGGTCCATGGGAACCGTCACTCCATGTATAGATAGCATCCGGAATAGGTGCTTCAATTTCATACTCATAGCAAGCTTCGAAAGGGCCTCCTAAATCGAAATCGATGGTACCGGGAGGCAATCCCTGCTCCACCGTCACATCATCCACATAATAGTATGATGAAGGTGGGAGGGTGCAATCAGGATCGACAATCGTTTCAACATCATCGAAAAAATTGCCAATGGTGATATAAGCTTCCCCGCCCTCAGCCTGAAAGCAACCTTCGATATATGTCCAACCATTGGTCTCAGAAACATAGCCCAGATTGGCCTGGATCTGAGGAAATAAATCAAGGGGTTCAACTCCGCCGGATGGAGGGGGGTTTACAGAAAAATGAGCCCCGATATATTCCACTCCGCATGTAGTGTCAGCAAGGCTTGTCCACCAGCTTACATAATACCACTCACCAGCCACTAAAGGCTCATCCAGTGGTGCCAGCAAATATTCCCTATACAGAAAACCGAAGTATCGATAATAGCCACCGGCATATGCAACTCCAGTGTGAGCCGGCTCACTTCCGAAGTAATTATCTGGTACATCGACAACAGGGGCGCCACACTCATGAAAATAATCCGAGGTACCCTGGGTCGCGCTTGACCACGGAGTCGCGGGTAACGGACCTCCCTGGCCCCATGTTACCGGGCAGTTTGTATAAATTTCAAAGCTTGGATTAGGGGCAATATTTTGGCCTATAAGATTAGGCGCAAGGCAAATCAGGCCTAAAACGAGAAGAGAGAACGGGTAAGGAGTGTAGAAATGCTTCATTCAAATTAGTTCTGTTACGGGTAAAAGCAAGCCCAGTAAGTTACCAAACTTTCTCAAAAAATTAACCTTGAGTTATCCGGAGGAGAGGACTACACAAGCAGCTTTTCCAGCAACTCTTTGGTTGCCAGGATGCCCTCATCTTCGGAGAGACGACTTCCCTCATATTCGATGCCCAGGTAACCGGAATAGGAAGATTTTTTTACGATGTCCAGCATGCGGGCATAATCGATCTTGGTTTCATTTCCCGCAGCATCGAAGTCATAGGATTTGGCACTGACTGACCTGGCAAAAGGCAATAATTCGGCAGTGCCTTTATAGCGGTCATATTCATCGATGCATTGGCCTTCCCACTGCTTACCGGAATCTCTTCGGATGCAGAAATTGCCAAAGTCGGGCAGGGTCCCGCAATTGGGCATATCGATCTCTTGCATGACTGCGGCCAGTTTGGCACCGTCTGAGGAGTAGCCGCCATGATTTTCGACAATGACATTGATCCCCATGGGTTTAGCATAGGAAGCAAGACTACTCAGGCCATCAACTGCTGCGGCATGCCAGGCAATGGGATCATCAGGAGATCCAAAAGCGTTGACGCGGATGGAATGACAGCCTAAAGTTTTTGCGGCGTCCACCCATTTGAAGTGATTAGTGACAGATTGCTTGCGCACATCATCATTTGGTTCTGCGAGCCCTCCTTCATTATCGATCATGATGAGCAGTTGTTTGACACCCAGATCAGATGTGCGCTTATTCATCTCCGCCAGGTAGGATGAATTTGTTGCCTTGTCTTTAAAGAATTGGTTGACATAGTCAACCGCATAGATGCCAAATGCTTCAACGGCTTTTTTTGGAAAATCGAGATTATCCAGCTGGCCTGCTTGCAATGTCTTGTGAAGGCTCCATTGCGCCAGCGAAATGCTGAAACGTGGTGAGGAGTCTTTTTTCACTTTTTGATTTTTCATATCCATGCAGGCAGGAAATAATGTCAGGGCAGCAGCACCCAATGCCGTATAACGAACAAATGATCTTCTGTTGAGTTGGTCCATAAGATGAGGATGAAGTGAAACCAGAATCTTCACACAAATTAATCTATTCAGCGAAAGTGCACACAGGCCGAGAGCGAATTATTAATTTCAACAAATGAAAAAGATAGGCTTCATCATTTTGAACATGGGGATCTATCTTTTTTCATTTTCACAGGCCCACTTTCGTTTTAAAAACTTTGACACGCGGGATGGTTTGACGCACAATCAGGCCAATCTATTAATCGATAGCAAAGGGTTTCTTTGGGCGGGCACTGAGTTTGGCCTTAACCAGTTTAATGGTATAGAGTTCGAAAAATGGTTTCACGTACCCGGTGATACAACCAGCCTGATCAATAATAAAATCAATAACCTGGCCGAAGACACGGAAGGACAAATATGGATTGCAACTGAGAAAGGCATTAGCGTCTATGACAGGATCCGGGGGAAATTCAAGTCATTCCATAAAATCCCCACAGAGAATGCAGGATACATACTTCTTGAACAGCCGGGGGTCTTTTGTGACAAGGATGGAGATATATGGATCGGAAATGGCAAGGGCTCCGTGATTTTGTACAAAACCAAAACGGGTAAATTTTTTAATATTCCCATACAGCTTTCTGCTCCGGGAAGAATACAAAACAATTATGTCGGTGGGTTCTGGCATGACCGTAAAAACAGAATATGGGTTGCCACCTCTTTTGGCATTTATCTCCTGGACAAATCTTTTTTAACGGCAAAGCCATACAGAATTAATGAACAATATATCAATGGTCCGTTGCTCAATACATGCACACATTTATTTGAAACAGCCCATGGCATGTTACTTTGCGGCACATGGAATGCAGGATATTTAATCTTTGATGAACACCTAAATCAGTTTGAGCCATCTCACGGCATGGATGGTCCCTTTTTGCCCGGTTCGGTTGTCTTTAATTTCGGCCAATTCGAAAACACTGTATTCTTCGCCACGCTCGGTGGTCTTTATTTCTGTGATGAAAAGGATCTGTCAGCCACCGGGTTTAGCAACTACACGCGACTGGACTCTGATCGCAATGATCCATCGACAATAGCATCTTTTGGCGTGACTTCCATCGTCAATGATGCGGCAGGTCATCTTTGGATAAGTGGGGATGCGGGCATTTCCTTATTATATCCCGGATATAGCAACTACAAAATGTTTTCCTACGATGACATAGTTGGCTTTAAGGATGCGTCTCCGGTGAGCGTTGCTCAAAATAGTTCTGATCTATTAGTCGGAGTGAACAATAAGGTTTTGGTTTTCAATCTTGATCGTGAAACGTTCAATGACACTCTTGCCCCAATTGTGGATAGGGCGTTCTATCGATTTATCGAAAGTGGTGACCATTATTTTCAACCTAACAGGAAAGAGCTCTATGAGTACGATGAAAATCTAAAGCTGGTACGAACGATCCGTGAAAAGCATTTACATGGTGGTCAGATCAACATATTTAATGCATTTAAGGACAGCAAGGGAAACGTGTGGTCAGTAACATCCCGATATGGTTTGCGCAAACATGATATCGATGGCACCGTTATTCCATTTCTTCATGATACCTCTCAGATAGTCCATAGTGTAGGTGATATCATAGGCGGACTTGCAGAGAGCAATACAGGAAACATATATGCCGGAGGAAAAGCATTATTCATCATGAAAAATGGTGAAAGCATGTTTTCATCCATCTCCATTTTGAAAGGAAATGAGCGGAACGAGATTCGTGCATTGAAGTTAGATAATCATATGCTGTGGATTGGCTCGCATAACGGATTGTTTAGTTATGATGAAACAACGGGATCGGTCAGGCATCACCAGCTACCTTCGCATGTAAACTATGTCATTGAAGAGATGGAATTAGATGATGCCGGGAATATCTGGTTGATCAGCTCTTCGGGTTTATTGAAATATAATCCTAAAGATTCCTCTGTCACACAATTCGGACAACAGGCGGGATGGCCCCCAGACTTTTCCACCATAGCAAAGCTGGATGATGGAAGCATTGCGCTGGGCGTTAAGGGAGGAATACTATTATTTGATCCCGCACAACTGAAGACAGAATCCTATAGCCCAAGTCCTATGGTGACGGAAATCGTGATCGATGAAGAACAGATCATTCGCATACCGAAACAGGATACTACGTATCGGTTTCGCTATAATCAAAGTATCAGGTTCAACTATATCAGTCTGACGTATCACAACGCAGCTAACAATCTATATCAATGGCATTTGAAAGGTCTTGATGAACGTTGGCATGATGCAGGAAATCTAACAAGTCAGCCATTTGCAACGCTTGGGCCCGGGAAGTATAGCTTTTCTGTGAGGTCAGCAAATGCGAACGAAGTCTGGGCTGAAGGAATCAGTACGATTCATTTTATTGTTATGCCTCCTTTTTATCGCACAACCTGGTTTATGGCTTTGGCAGCGTTCATTATTTTTGGTGTGATCTATTTATTTTATCGATCCCGGCTTCAGAAAGCTTTGCAGATCGAACGCATGCGTACACGGATCGCGACAGACCTACATGACGATATCGGAGCCACACTGAGCAGCATTTCTTTTTATAGTGAGGCGGTCAACCAGCGAACGAAAGCCAGGATGCCCGAAGTGACACCCATTCTTGAAAAAATGGGTGAAACAAGCCGTTTGATGGTGAGCAGCATGAGTGATATCGTCTGGGCGATCAACCCGCAGAATGATGATATGCGAAAAATGCTCGAACGTATGCAATCCTATGCAAAAGAACTTTCTGCTATCAAGGAAAAACCGATTGTGATCATCATTGATGAAAAGACCCATCACCTGAAGCCCAGGCTTGAACACAGAAGAAATATATATCTCATCTTTAAGGAGGCCCTGATCAATTCACTCAAATATGCCGATAGCAGCCAGATCCGGGTAAATATTTCACTAAAGGATAAAATGTTTCAGATGCAGATAGCAGATGATGGCAGGGGATTTGATCCGTCTGCTGATGGTGAAGGGAACGGTATTAAAAATATGCAGCGAAGGGCTGAGGATATCGGGGGTCGAATAAAAATAATCAGTGGAATGAACCAAGGAACAGTAATCGATCTGGAGGTGGAAATATAAATTCACCACAACTGGTGTATAAGCACCAACAGTATTATGCAGAATTTTGGCTGATGAGTAAATTGAGAATCGTCATTTTTGAAGATAACACAGATCTGCGTGACAGCATGTCTATGATCCTCGATGCTGTGGATGATTTTGAATTGACCGGAAGCTATTCGAATGCACAGCGGCTGGTATCCAGGATCGAACAAAGCAAGCCGGACGTGATCCTGATGGACATTAATATGCCAGGCAAATCAGGAATCGAAGCGACGAAAGAAATTCGTAGCCATTATCCGCACATAAAAGTATTGATGCAAACGGTCTTCGATGAAGACGATAAAGTTTTCGCATCCTTATGTGCAGGGGCGTCAGGGTATATTTTGAAAAATACCACAGCTGAAAAGATGCTGCAGGCGATCCGGGAGGTGGCGTCGGGAGGCGTTTTTTTCACACCCTCCATTGCTTCGAAGGTGATGAATGATTTTCAGACGAGACAATCACACTCGGAGTTTATCATGCTGACGGAAAGAGAAAAGGAAGTCCTTCATTACATGGTAGAGGGCCTGCAATACAAGACTATTGCTGATAAGATCTTCCTTAGCTATGAAGGTGTGCACTCGCATGTCAAGAAGATCTATGAAAAGCTTCATGTCAACTCGAAGAGTGAAGCAGTGGTGAAGGCGATCCGGAATAAGTTGGTTTAGGTCGTTTCGACTAACGCTCAACGACCCGCGGATTTTTACAAAGAAGCAGTTTGACTAACGCTCAACGACCCGCAGATTTTTGCAAAGTAGTT
>JANMVA010000091.1:0-3569 GCA_031392195.1 Saprospiraceae bacterium
GCAAGGGAGCAAGGGAGCAAGGGAGCAAAAAAATTTTATATCTAAAAATTTAACAAATTTACCGGTAACGTTTTGGGGTCCTCGAGACATATAGGGGTATGGAAAAAAAATATCAACCCTTTGAAGATCTTGACATTTGGAAAGAAGGCATGGAAGTATGTTATTCTGTCTGTGAATGCCTTATGAATTAAATTCCGATCGTGGATTTATCAGGCATCTGCGCATCGCTAAAGGTTCGGCAGGAGAATTAAGAACTCAACTATATTTAGCTGTCCGTCTAAAGTATATTCCTATTGAACAGGGAAAAATTCTAATTAATCGATCAAAGATTTTGAGTGGGATGATTCAAAATTTCATCACTGCACGCAGAAAAAGAGCACTGACAAAAATTATTAAAAAGACTATTTCAATTATATTCTTTTTGAAATAGCTTAAGATTCATTGTCCCCTTGCTCCTTTGCTCCCTTGATCCTTTGCTCTGAGATGCACTATCCTTCGGAAAAAATAATCTTCAAACTCATATCGAGGGTACCGGCACTATGTGTCAACGCACCGGAAGAAACAAAATCAACACCCGTCTCTGCATAAGATCGCACATTGTGCAATGTAATACCACCGGATGCTTCGGATTCGAATCGTCCTCCGATCATGTGGACAGCTTCTTTGAGGATCGGCACTTCAAAATTATCCATCATGATTCGGCGCACACCGCCATGATCGAGCACTGCCTGCACTTCAACGAGATTGCGCACTTCAATCGTGATATCTAAGTGCCGTTTCTGTTTTTGTAAATATTCATGACAACGTTCGATTGCCAATGGAATACTGCCGCATGCATCAATATGATTATCCTTGATCATAATCCAGTCGTAGAGACCGGAACGATAATTTTGACAACCGCCTAAACGCACAGCTTCTTTTTCAAGAAAACGCATACCGGGAGTGGTTTTGCGTGTATCGAGAACTGTAACCGGCAAACCCTCTACCTCCTGGGCAAATAATGAAGAAATGGTGGAGATACCACTCATGCGCTGCATCGTATTCAATGCAAGCCGCTCACCCATGAGCAAGGCACGCGTTGGACAAGTCACATAAAATGCAATGTCACCCGGCTTGACTACCGAACCATCCGGGATCAGCAATTCAAAATCACTGGCTGCTGCGACTTCATGAAAGATCCGCCTGGCCACTTCTACACCGGAAAGGATACCATCATCCTTGATGAGCAGCTTCGCTTTGCTGATTCGTGTCGGGCGGATGCAGGCCATCGATGTGTGGTCACCTTCACCGACATCCTCAGCGAGTCCATGCCGGACAAATTCCTCCAGCAATGCATCATAATCATTCATGTGGTCATTCATTAATGTCATTGAAAAAGGAAAGTTAGCCTTTCAATCGAAGGAAACTAGAGGATCAGTGAAAAATAGGTCGATAATGCCTAAAAAAGAATGCCTACACGCAAGACAAGGTTGTTGACAGTCGCGCGTGAATCCTCTTTCTCCTCTTTATAGGGAGGCACTATTTCCGGGTTATCGAATGCTGTATGCCCATTGTCATCAATGAAGTCCAGCAATCCATTTTGAAAATAAATACCCGCAGTCAATGCATTATTCTCACTGATCGAATATTCGAGCCCCGCGCCGACACCCCAGAAAATATTCAGGACAGACATGTCTTTATAAATATTTTCCTGTTCGTAGCGATCATCAGTAGTCTCGATGATCCCGCGAGCCCGTGTCAGGAATGCCAGGCTGAATGTTGGAGCCTCCACGAAATAGCGCACATAACCTATCTCCTTCGAATGGATTTTGAGCCCAATAGGTATTTCCAGGTACTGGAGGCTGTAGGTAATTTTAGTTCCATCGGGCAATGGCTTAGGTCCTGTCTGGAGGATCTCATCATGAAGATCTGATTTGGGCAGGTAATTGCCACCTATTTCATAACGAAACGTGCCTCCCTGGTGAAACGAAAGGTTGATCCCGGTCGAAATGGAATAATTCTCATGAAAGAAAATATCAGCAGTCGTCCCCAGCTTAAATCCGAAGTTCCCCCCTGTCCGGACGATCAGGTTGGGGTCGTTGTTAGTGATCCAGGAGAGCATCGGACTGGTCTGAAATCCAATCCGGATCGTTCGATCCTGTCCAAATGTGTCAATCGTGGCGCCCATCATGAGAATGACGGCACACAATATCTTTGTAGCATTTCGTTTCATAGTACTTTCAACGCTCACAGAGCTTTTTTTAAAGTATTCCTTTATACTAATATGGTGCCAATACGGATGATCAGGTGGAAATCAGGGATAATTGGGCTGTGTCTTGTTCTCCTACTCGCATCATGCAAGCCCGGGAAGGACACAAATATACCCGATGTCTCCGAAATCGATATCAACATAGATATAACACGGTTTGACCAGTTATTGTTAAGCGATACCACCATTGATGCGGCCCGGCTGCAAAAATTAGTCGACGAACATCCCGCTTTTTCGAGGGTCTTCTTTCAACATATCATGCCCAAACCGGATGATATCGTCGTGGCCGGCGACCCTGAACTCGAGATGCAGCAGATCAGGTCATGGGTCAATCATCCGCGGACGAGATGGTTATATGATACCATTCAGCAGATCTACCCGGATGTCAAAGAATTGGAAACCGAACTGGAATCAGCGTTCCGTTATGCGAAGTATTATTTCCCGGAAAATGAAACGCCGCGCATTTACACCACTACCTCTGACTTCGGTTATTTTCCTTTCGTGTATGCCGAGGATAGTACGCGTGACGGGATCGGGATCAGCTTGGAAATGTTTTTGGGTGATGATTTTCCCTATTTAAAATATACGGGCCTCAACAATGCATTCTCCGATTACCTGACGAGGTCTTATAATAAAGAGCACATCGTTCGCCGCACACTTGAAGTATGGGTGGATGATCTTATTGGAAATCCTCCCGGAAATAAACTGATCGATTACATGATCCACAATGGAAAAAAACTATACATCATCGAATCGCTCATGCCTGAAGCACATGATTCGGTGATCATCGATTATCCATCGGATAAATTAAAATGGGTCGATGACAATGAGCGTAGTGTGTGGTATCATTTCAGGAACGAGGAGATGCTGTATGAAACGTCATTGAACAAGATCCAGAAATATATTGGTCCCAGTCCTTCGTCTCCAGGTATGCCTGCTGCTTCACCTGGCAATACAGCTTCATGGCTTGGATGGAAAATCATCAAGGCTTACAAGACAAAGCATCCGGAGACGACGTTGAAGCAACTCATTGAGTTGAGGGATTCGCAGAAGATACTGGATGAATCGGGGTATCGGCCTCCGCGGTAGTGCTGATCTTAGAGTAATTTAATTAGCGTCAATTAGCGCAATTAGCGGCTATTTGGATGCCGGATGTTGGGATTCCGGACGCATGACGCAAAAATTTGTGGTTGGTGCTTCCTTTGGAAGCTTTTGTAATTTTCATTACATTGTGAATAATACATCGTACAAGCAACCACCTCTAATTTCTTCAGTTCGCTTCTAACTTCCTTGTCATGGTTTCTTTACAAGCACTCTTAAT
>JANMVA010000132.1:0-3118 GCA_031392195.1 Saprospiraceae bacterium
GGATAAGGGATAGAGGACAAAATTAGGAGGTCGACTTAGTCCCCGACAACAGACCATAACCACAGTGTGGCACACTAAGGTGTGGCACATCTAGGTGTGCCACACCTAAGTGTGCCACACTGAAGTTTTGGTCTGTTGTCGGGGACTAAGTCGACCTCCTTATTTTGTCCTCTATCCCTTATCCCCTACTTTGCCAACTCAATGACCTTCGAAGAAAAACTCAATAATCTCAATCCGCAACAACGCCTTGCTGTAGAATCCACGGAAGGACCAGTGATGGTCATCGCGGGCCCGGGGACAGGTAAAACCGAAATCCTCAGCCTGCGGATAGGGTACATCATCCAAAACAGAGATGTCAACCCGAACAATATTTTATGCCTGACTTATACGGATGCGGCAGCTTCCGAGATGAGGCACAGGCTGATCGATTACATCGGTCCCGAAGCGTATAGCATTCAAGTCAATACATTCCACTCTTTCTGTAATCTCGTCATACAGGAAAATCCATCTGTATTCCAGCAGGCACGCGAACTGGAATCAGTTTCAGATATCGATAGATTCCGTCTGCTGCAGACACTGATCGACAATTTCGGAGATGATCATCCGCTCAAGAAATTCAAAGGGCAGACATATTCAAGCTGGGATCGGTTACTCGGATTGTTTTCGACGATGAAGAAGGAGAACTGGACACCGGAATATGTCTATGAGCAAATCGATCACTACATCGAGCGCATGCGTCAAAGTGATGATTTTATTTACAAGCGCAAGTCAGGGGAAAATCAGAAAGGGGATTTTAAGGAGAAGGACTTCAAAGACAAGGTGCTGGATAAAATGGAAACGCTGAAAGCTGCAGTCGCAGAGTTTGATCACTACAATAAATTGCTGGCCGACGAAGGCAAATATGATTATGATGACATGCTTTCATGGGTGTATAATGCATTCAATCAATATCCTGATTTGCTGGCGAATTACCAGGAACGGTTTTTATATTTTTTGGTCGATGAGTTCCAGGATACAAATGGTATCCAGATAGCGATCCTGCAGAAACTGATCGATCACGAATGGCTTGAAAATCCAAACGTATTTGTTGTAGGCGATGACGACCAGGCAATCTACCGGTTCCAGGGTGCGAATATTCAGAATCTGCTTGAGTTTAAAGAACGGTATGATCCGCAGATCATTTTACTGGAAGAAAACTATCGCAGCTCACAAATCATCCTGAATGCAGCGCGTCGTGTCATGTTGCCAGTTGAGGACAGCCTGGTGAAGAAAATATTCGGTGTTCCAAAACAATTAAAAGCTTCAGGAAAATTTGCTGAGCGAAATCAACATGCCTGCATCCATTCTTATCCATCGATCGCTTTTGAGAATGCGGATATTTTCCATCAGTTGAAGCGCTGGCATGAAAATAATATCGAAGGCTCCATTGCTGTGCTATACACGAAGCATGAATTGGGATCAGACCTGGCGTACGCCTTGAAGGGTGCCGGTGTTCCATATCAGACAGCCAGATCGGGTGATGCATTTCAGCTTCCGTTGATCCGGAATATTCTCGACATTCTTTCCTGCATCAGCATGCTGGCGGAAGGTGCAGACAATGATGACGGACTTCTATACCGGATCTTGCATCTGAAATATCTCGAGCCACAGAATATAGATCTGCAAAAACTCATCCTTGCCTATACAGCTAAAGAACGCGATGACAGGTCTACACTTTTTATGTGGCTGGGTGATCCAGCTAAGCTGGATGCACTGAATCTTCGTGATCGCGCAAGAATGACAGAACTATTTGATCTGCTCGATGAATCGATTTCGAATTATCATACAGTTACATTGATCACCCTTGTGGAGTGGATCGTGCATCGCTTTGGTGTCATGCAATGGATCCTCAAGCAGCCGGAGAAGTTTATTCATCTCTATGCGCTTAAGTCATTTTATTCTTTTGTCGATAGCGAAGGTGCCGGTAAAAAATCCTTCAAAGCAGCCGATTTAATTGAATTGTGCTCGATGATGCAGGAGTATAAGATCAGGTTGCCTGTTCAGGAATTGGCATCTACTCCATCAGGCATTCATCTATCGACACTGCATGGCGCCAAGGGATTGGAATTCGATACAGTGTTTATCAAAAATTTTATTGAGAACGAATGGGAAAAGAAAAGAGCTTTCAACAGGCAATTTTCTTTTCCGGATAACCTGATCCGCAATGAGAACTTCACCTCTGTTTCTGAAGAGGAACAAGATGTGCAGGATCATGACCGGAGAAGGCTTGTGTATGTGGGCATGACGCGTGCGAAGCAGGATCTTTTCCTGACCTATGCCAATAAACGCGATGATGGAAAACTATTGACGCCTAGTAAATACCTGACCGAGATTGCCCAGGATGATACATGTATTGTCCAAAAGGAAGTTGCTACAAATGAAGAGATCCTGGCTGATTACCTGGTAGCACGTATGTCAGGCCAGCAGCAAGTCAATCTGGATCTCGATAATGAAGAAATCCGCAAGAGGGTCGAGAATTATGTGTTGAATATCTCAGCCCTCAATCAATATCTCGAGTGCCCTTTGAAATTTTTCTATGAGAAGATCCTGATGATCCCTGCTGTGCAGAAGTCCTATTTCATTTTTGGATCTGCGCTGCATGATGCTTTACAAAAACTCATGGATCGCAGGTTCCGTCAACAGGATCAGGTGGCCGGCCTTCAATATTTGTTATGGGCCTTTGATATTTATCTTGATCGTCATCGCCATTTGTTTACCAAAAAAGAATATACAGACCAGGTGACATATGGACGAAAAGTGTTGACTCAATATTATGAACACTATTCATCATCCTGGTCAGATGCTGCTGTGTATGAAACAGAATACAGGATCCGTGACATTCACATCGAAGGTGTTCCGGTGACCGGATTTATTGACCGAATTGATAAGATAGGAAATGACTTGTGGGTCTATGATTACAAAACCGGCCGCACGACGGAGTATTATAAAAAGGTAGCCATCCCAAGTGAAACCAATCCAAATGGAGGGCCTTACTGGCGGCAAATGGTCTTCTATGATCTGTTGTTAAAAAAAGATCCCCGCATTCATAAAAACATGAGTGCCGGTTTTGTCCAGGCTC
>JANMVA010000150.1:0-4012 GCA_031392195.1 Saprospiraceae bacterium
ATCCGTTCACTGGCTGGTGAAATTGTTCAATTATTAAAAGGAACGGCATCAGCGAAGCACCTTGTATTGGAAGCTACGATCGATGATGAGATCCCTCAATGGGTCATAGGGGATCCAATGCGTTTGAACCAGGTACTAATTAATCTAACAGGCAATGCAATTAAGTTTACAGATCGTGGAAGTGTTCGTTTGCAAATTCAAAAAGGTGAAAAAAATGATACGATTCGTTTTGCTGTTATCGATACAGGTATTGGTATTTCTTCAGAAAAAATAGCCACCATATTTGAAAGTTTCAACCAGGTCCATAGTTCAGACAGTCGTTTATATGGTGGAACCGGCTTAGGCCTCACGATCAGCTCACAATTAGTTGAATTGATGGGAGGCGGGATCGCCGTTGAAAGTGAGGAAGGACGTGGGAGTAAATTTTCATTTGAACTAAACCTGCCTTCAGGAACGGGTGAAAAAAATAATGTATCCCAAACCATTGATGCCGGCATTCTAAATGGAATGAAGATACTCGTGGTGGATGATACACCTGACAACCGGACAGTGGTTGTAGACACGCTGACATCCAAAGCTGATGTAAATGTCATGGAAGCTACAAATGGCATCGAAGCGCTTGAACTATTGAGGCAGCATGATTTTGATCTGATCCTGATGGATGTGCAAATGCCACTCATGGACGGATATACAGCCACACGAAGCATCCGGTCTCAATTTGGTGCTCCAAAAAGTGAAACACCTGTCATTGGTTTTACGGCGAGTATCCTGCGTGGTGACCTTGACAAATGCCTGGAGGCCGGAATGAATGATTACGTTCCCAAACCGTTTACATTAAATCAATTAATCCTCACGATGGCTAAAGTCACGGGAAGGGAGGTTCGCTATTTACCTAATATTAATATCGAAGAGCGCAAAATTGAAAAAGGAAACGGATTGAAAGTGGTGGATCTTAATTATCTGACTGATTTTTGTGAAGGTGATGAGGCCCGGATACATAAATACAAACAGCTTTTCCTGGATCAGGTGAATGACTTTTCAATGAAAATCCAGAATGCACAATCTTCCGGGCAGTTTGCACTCATAGCCAGTATACTGCACAGCTTCAAAACCAAATGGAAGATGATGGGTATGCACGAGGCGCTTGATCTATGTCATACGCTGGAGCTAGCTTGTAAAGAAGAGAATCCTGATGCTGATTTAATTCGGCTTACTATCAGAAAATTGTTAAACCAGATGGAGATGGCGGAGGGTGAATTGCGCGGGGCGTGAGAAAATTCTGAGGATTAGTATTGTGAAGAATTATAATATCCGTAATCCTTTCCTTTTCTCTTCCAGATGTTAGCACCTTTTAGCTCCCAATAGTTGCTTTTAAATTCAAACCGGGCTACTCCATTCCGCATCAGTGTGTTCACATCTATATAATCAGGACCTGTTGAATTTACCTTCACGTCAGCTACATCGACATAATAAATCACACAGGAATTTTCTCCACACACTTTCGCACCATTTTCTTCCAATTGACTCCAGCATTTAAATTCACTAGCCTTAAAGCCGGAAACATAGATGATGTGAAGGTTCTTTTTGGGAACTGCAAGTGATTTAAAGCTGGGATCACAGATTTTAACCGGGGCTTCTTTTAGTTCTTCTGAAGGAGGAGCAGCATTATCGGTCGAAGGCGGATCCTGCTGCATGGCAGTTTCATTTGTCTCCGGATTGATGTTTAGACTGTCGACTTTAGGAGTAATCGCACTCGAATCCGTGCTGGTAATTATTTCAGGCTCAGAAGTGACTTCTTTGGGGCCTGATGGTTTGCAGGATATCACCAAAACCAATAAGAGGATGGCAAAAAGGGAGTATTTCATAAGTAAAGATTGATGACGTAAAACTAACCTTTCGGGTGGTGAAGGCAAAGAAGGGAATTGGCTTAAGTGAATAGATTTCCTATATTTGCACCTCCTAATAGGCAAAGGTGCTGAATTAGGAATTTTTTTTGAGAAGCCTTTACAACTTAAACGCTTGATTTACAATAGCAATTGAGGTCAGGTGAGGTGGGTGAGTGGCTTAAACCAACGGTTTGCTAAACCGTCGTACTTTGAAAGAGGTACCGAGAGTTCGAATCTCTCCCTCACCGCTCTAAAAAAATTGAAATTCGGGATGTAGCGCAGTCCGGTAGCTCATCCCGCCACGATCTCAAGCGAGCGGCGGGAGGGTCCCAGGATGCTTGACATTTGAATAAAAATAAATTCGGGATGTAGCGCAGTCCGGTAGCGCACCTGTTTTGGGAACAGGGGGTCCCAGGTTCAAATCCTGGTATCCCGACGAAAGGAGTCACAAAATGACTCCTTTTTTATTTTATTTGATGAGCTACTTCACCTATATCCTGAATTCCGAATCCAGGAATCTATTATACATTGGTTCCACCAACAACCTGGAAGACCGATTGCACAGGCATAACAATAATCGTAATCTATACACTAAAGGAAAAGGGCCGTGGGTATTAATATACAGTCAATCATTTGATACCCGATCAGAGGCTGTCAGACTTGAACGGTTTCTCAAATCAAAGAAGGAACCTAAAAGAGTTCTTCAATGGATCAATGAGCAGGCCGGTTAGCGCATCCCGCCACGCACTCGAGCGTGCGGCGGGAGGGTCCCAGGTTCAAATCCTGGTATCCCGACATAAAAGGGAACTGTAACCAGTTCCCTTTTTTATTTCATACACATCCGGTAGCGCATGGCGCCAAAGGCGTCAGGGTCCCAGGTTCAAATCCTGTTAAAACGACTTCGCCCTTCGTAGCTTGCGCGTTACGGCGGGTTTTTTATTTTTGAAAGAATCCTATCACACCTTGGACTGAATAATTGCAGGCCTCGTCGGGAATAACCCGGTTTAAAAAATAATTTACGAAGGCAGGCTAAGATTCACTAATCTATTTTTCTTATTTCGAAAAAATCATTGTCCCTTCATTCAAAATTCTTTTTCTGTATATCTAGTTTTTTCATTTTAGACTTCAAGGTAGAGGGCGGAATATTCAATACTTCCGCAGCTCCGCCTACACCCCATATTCTCCCGTTACATTTCTTTAGGACCTGGATGATATGATCCCGCTCATTCTCAAAAATTGTTTTGATAGGAGAAGCATGGTTGTCAGCAGAAAACTCATTTCTGTGCATCGTTGGAAGGGATAGTTCTTCAATAACTGATCCCTTTGCAAGCAGGACGCTTCTTTCGATCACATGTTCCAGTTCACGGATATTCCCCGGCCAATTGTACATCATGAGCCCATTCAAAACTCTATCAGATAACGCGGTAATTCTCTTACCTGATTTGCGATTGTACATGTTGATAAAATGATGAGCTAATGCAGGAATATCTTCAGTTCGCTCGCGCAATGGTGGTAGCTCTATCGGAAATACATTCAGGCGATAATATAAATCTAGCCGAACACGGCCTTCAGCAACTTCTTTCTCTAAATTCTTATTGGTTGCGGCTATGATGCGCACATCAATTCTAACAGGAGCTCTGCTGCCAATAGGTTCAATTTCTTTTTCCTGTAGAACGCGCAACAGCTTTACCTGCAGATCTACTGGCATATCACCAATCTCATCTAAAAAAATTGTTCCGCCATTTGCCTGCTCAAACTTTCCGATTCTCTTATTGATAGCTCCTGTGAAGGATCCTCTTTCATGGCCAAATAATTCAGATTCAATTAGAGTCGCCGGCAATGCCGCACAATTAACTTTGACCAATGCTTTTCCTTTACGAGGTGAAAGGTTGTGAATGCAATCGGCAATCCTTTCTTTTCCGGTGCCGCTTTCTCCCAATATCAGCACGGCAGTATCAAAGGGAGCTACCTGGGCTATCTGATCAAATACATTCAACAATAAATGGCTGTTGCCAATTATACCTTCAAAACCAGGACTGCTCGCAGTGATCTTATCGGGGGGTACTCGGTTTTCTTTTACTACAGATCTGGTATGACTTTCTGTATTTTCTGCAGCAGGTATTCGT
>JANMVA010000234.1:0-2314 GCA_031392195.1 Saprospiraceae bacterium
ATACCCTCAGCAGGAGTTTTCGTGTAAAATACCCTCAGCAGGAGTTTTCTCCTGCTGCCAGAAAGATTCCAAGAGCAATACCCTCAGCAGGAGTTTTCGTGTAAAATACCCTCAGCAGGAGTTTTCTCCGGCTGACTGAAAGATTCTAAGAGTAATACTCTCAGCAGGAGTTTTCTCTAATACCCTCAGCAGGAGTTTTCTCCTGCTGCCAGAAAGATTCCAAGAGCAATACCCTCAACAGGAGTTTTCTCCTGCTGCCAGAAAGATTCCAATTTATTTTTTGGAAATTTTTTTACTACAATACAAATTTGATGGGCAAGGTAAACGAGACAGGTACTTTTACACCATTGTGCATACCAGGTGTCCATTTATAACCATCATTCATCGATTCGACTACGCGCACAGCTTCTGCATTCAGACTATCGTCAACACCGCGGATCACATTTATCCGGTTAAGAGCACCATCTTTCTCGACGACAAACTGTACAATGACATGGCCTGAGATTTTATTTTGTTTCGCATCTTCCGGATACTGCAATTCGTCATAAATGTAATCATACATTTTTTCAATCCCTCCGGGAAACGAAGGCATATTCTCTACATAGGTAAATGGTTGTTCACCTTGCGCAGATGCAAGATTGTAAAAGGAAGCGCTGAGGCTAATAAGGATTACGAATATGGTTTTCATAAAATTAAGTGTAGTTATAAGGCCTTATTAACTATACGGATTTCAAAGATCATTTTTCTTTACAATACATATTTGATCGGTAAGGTAAAATATACACTTACTGTTTTGCCTTCATGCATGCCCGGTATCCACCGATGGTCCAGGTTCATTAATTCCACAACGCGGACAGCCTCATCGTCACAGCCATAACCAATTCCTTTTGCAGCATGCACATCTTTGAGAATCCCGTTTCGATCTACATAAAATTTCACGTTGACCTGTCCGGATATACCAGCTTCTCTGGCTTCTGCCGGATACTTTATATGTTGATAAAGGAACTTGTACATCTCTTGCACACCTCCTGGAAATTGTGGCATCTGGTCTGCACTGGTGAGTATTTCACCCTCATCTTTAGAGCATCCGGCTGTAAAAAGAACACTAATCATTAAAAAGAATGAAATCAGGATTTTCATAAGGTGGGAAATCTTAATTTTGATTTACTTATTTTTCCAAAATACGCTTTTCCATGCAACGCAGATCATTCGTCCATTCAGTAGGTCTGGCTCTTCCATTAACTTCAATGCCCATGTGGATCAATCCGTTAAACCTTTCAGCTTATGATATGAAACTTCTTCGCCGCAACGTAGGGATCTTTACGGAAAAGGGCGGCACCATCGGCTGGCTCATCCAACCGGACAACATGGTCGTCATCGATTCCCAGTTCCGCGAACAGGCAGAGCACTTTATCGGCGAAGTAAAAAAGAAATCATCGCTTCCTTTCCGATACCTGATCAATACACATCATCACGGCGATCACACATCCGGCAATATTGCATTCAAAGGAATTGCCAACAATGTACTGGCACATGAAAATTCACGCATCAACCAAATGGTGAATGCCAAGAAGAATAAAAATGAACAGGATCAGCTATATCCGGACATGACTTTTACAGAACGGTGGCAGGAAAAAGTCGGCGACGAAGTGATCGATATTCAATATTGGGGACCTGCACATACAAATGGCGACAGCACGATCCATTTTCAAAATGCAAATGTGGTGCATATCGGTGATCTGATGTTCAACCGCCGATTTCCGTACATTGACAAAGGTGCAGGGGCACGTATTGACAACTGGATACAAATTCTCCAGCAACTGCAGGCCCAGTTTGATAATGACACCATTTTCATTTTCGGACACGCCCGGGAAGGATACCAGGTCACAGGCGGTAAAGATGATCTGGCTGCATTCGCTGATTACCTTACAGCATTGATGGAACACGTCTCAAAATGTATCATGGACGGTAAATCAAAAGAAGATGTGATGAAAACAAAAGAAATTCCCGGCGCCCCTGATTGGAAGGGCGACGGCATCGAACGCAGCCTCACCGCCGCTTTGGAAGAGCTCGGCTATTAATTGTTTACTTTTTACCTCTTACCACTTACCTTTTACCTCTTACCATAACAACAGACCATGCATTGGGGCATAGACTTAGGCGGAACAAAAATTGAAGGGGTAGTACTCTCCGATAAAAATCCTGCGAGCATCGTTGCACGTCATCGCATCGATACAGAAGGGCAGGGAGGATATCAGCATGTGTTGAATAGAATCAAACAATTGATTGATCACTTAAAAGATGCAACACATCT
>JANMVA010000235.1:0-11259 GCA_031392195.1 Saprospiraceae bacterium
TAATGAATTCAGCCAAAAATATAACTAATTTGGCGAATATATAAACCTACATAAAGAGAGCCATGTATAATGTGGAACATATCGGAATAGCGGTAAAATCCCTTCAGCAAAGCGATCAGTTATTTCAACGCTTACTGGGCATCTCTCCATATAAACGTGAATATGTTGCCGATCAGTTAGTGACTACTTCTTTTTTCATGTCAGGTAATGTTAAAGTCGAATTATTGGAGGCTAGTGATCCGGACAGCCCTATACAGAAGTTTTTGGAAAAGAGGGGAGAAGGAATCCATCACCTGGCCTTTGAAGTTGCTGACATCCGGGCCGAAATGATAAGACTGGAAGCTGAAGGTTTTCAGCTTTTGCAAGAACATCCGGTGAGGGGGGCAGACAATAAATGGGTTTGCTTTATTCATCCAGGGTCAGCAAATGGAGTATTGATCGAGCTTTGCCAGACGATCGAGGAAGATTCTAAGCTCGTACCTGATGCCCTGGAGTCCTGAAGATCTCATGATTGCTTTTGCAGGCTCATTTATAGCCGGGACCATCAATGCTCTGGCCGGTAATGGATCTGTAATCACACTGACAATCCTGACAGAATTGATCGGTCTGCCCGGTACTGTTGCGAATGGCACTAATCGTGTTGGCGTCTTATTAAATGCAGCAGGTGCGTTGACGGGTTTCAACAGGAATAAGCGAACTGATTATAGTCTGCATTTAAGATATATTTTACCTGTTATCGCAGGCGCTGTGATAGGTATCCTGGTAGCAACACAGGTGACAAATGATCAGTTTCTTGGAGTCTTCAAATTTCTGATGATCGTTATGCTGGTTGTCATTCTGGTGAATCCGGAAAGATGGTTAATCGTAAATCCCGAAAGAAGCCTGCTTCCAAAATGGTTGGAATGGCCCCTGATGCTGCTATTGGGATTTTATGGAGGGTTTATCCAGATGGGGATGGGTGTCTTTTACCTTGCCGTCTTGGTCCTTGTTGCCAGGTTACCAATGATTGAGTCTAATTCTATAAAAGCATTTTCAGTTGGAGCCTTTACACTTTTAGCTGTTGTGATCTTTTCCTTTGCCGGGCTCGTCGTATGGTCGATTGGACTTGTGATGGGAGTTGGTCAGTTTTTAGGAGGCTGGTTTTCCTCTCATTATGTCAGCAAAGTTCCGGCAGCTTCAAAAGTTGCTTATTATGTTCTGGTTGTAGCGGTTATGTTATCGCTTTTAAAGTTGTTTAATATCTTTTGAAAAATTTTGCCTGTTATGGTTACATTTCTTTACAATATCTGGCACACAATTCGCATTCCATTCACAGTAAATTGAAGACATACAGACCTTACCCTCAGAACTATTCAAAGTCAATTTTAGTTATCATTTTTATATGAAATCTCTCTTTCAGATTATTACTCCCTTGCTTTTTATCATGCCTTGTGTGGTCTCTGCACAGGCTGGTCTGGATGCCGCATTGAATAAAGGAAGTGCAGTAGATGCAGGCGCTTTTTTTGCATCACGATTGGACATTTCGATTCCGGGAGCAGAAGGAACGATGTCTTCTGCTGATGCAGTCCAGGCGTTAAAGGACTTTTTCTCCGCCAATCTTGTGAAAGGATATAATCGGGCTCACCTGACTGCCCCGCAAAACGGGAGAGCAGCATATTCGCTTGGTGATCTTTACACGACCAACGGCACGTACAGGATTTATCTCTACTTCGATACCGAGAAGAAAATTTCGGAGATCCGTATTCAGAAGTAAAGCGAAGCTTAATATCCTATTTTAAAGGTATTTCCTGATGTGCATCTGATGGTGTTGAGATCAGGTATAACCCGACGAATGTCAAAAGACCATTCACAGCAAGGATCAAAAATCCAAAGGTCAGCCCCTGAAATAATGTTGCACTGTAAGCGTTGAGGAAATAAGATAAAACCGGCGCGAGGACACAAACGATGATGACGTATTTGTCCTTAACTTTTCGCTTCATCAATAAGCCGAATGCAAACAAACCAAGTAAAGGGCCGTAAGTAAATCCTGCTGCCCGGAAGAGCTCATTGATGACAGAGCCTTTATTGATCACCTGGAAGAATAGGATCACGCATGCAAAGACGACAGCCATCAGGATATGCACTCTCCGGCGGATCATCGTTTTCTTTTCCTCGGTCAACGTATTTGTGCTTTTATCAAATCCAATGAAGTCAAGACACACAGTAGTCGTCAGCGCAGTCAGTGTTCCATCAGCACTATTATAGGCCGAAGCTACAAGGCCGATAATAAATGCAATGGCAATGTATACCGGCAAATGATTCATCGCAAGCATAGGGTACAACTGATCTGGTCTTGCAGGTGCTTCCAGATGAAGATGCGCCAAATACATCCATAACAACGCACCCATGGTTAGGACCAGGAAATTGGCGATGATTAGGATGACTGAAAAGGTGAACATGTTTTTTTGCGCTTCGCCAATATTTTTGCAACTGAGATTCTTCTGCATCATATCCTGGTCCAGCCCCGTCATCACGATGGTGATCAAAGCGCCACTCAGAAATTGTTTGAAAAAATTATTTTCATCCGACCATCCCCCTTCGAAAAAGAACACTTTTGCGAAACCGGCATCGCGCACAGAATGAGGAATATCCCAAATCGAAATATCTAACTGATTCGTGATCGCAACGATGGTCAGAATGACAGCGCCCAACATGCAAAAAGTCTGTAGTGTATCTGTGAAAACAATCGTCCTGATGCCTCCTTTGAATGTATAGATCCAGATAAGTGAGATGGCTATCATCACTGTAACAAAAAACGGAATTCCAAATGGCGCACCGAGCAGTCCATGCAGGACCATAACTGCGAGGTACATTCTGAATGCAGAACCGATTAACCTGGAAAGCATAAAAAAAGCAGATCCGGTTTTATAGGATGTCGGCCCGAATCGCATGCCCAGGTAACCATAGATCGAAATCAGATTTAAACGATAATATAATGGCATCAGGACGAGCGAAATCGTCATGTAGCCTAGTAGATATCCAAGCACTACTTGCATATAAGAGAAGGCCTGGTTATGACCACCGGCACCGACTACACCTGGTATCGAGATGAATGTCACGCCGGAAAGGCTACTACCAATCATGCCAATCGCTACCAGCCACCATTGTGATCTGCGTCCGTTGACAAAAAAATCACTATTGTCCGAATGTCGACTTGTAACCCACGCAATGAAAATGAGGAGTAAAAAGTAACCGGCGACAATACCGAGTATAATGGATGGTGAAATTCCGGTTGATGGCATCAGCCGAAAGATAGGAAAGAGGATTGCTAAGTAGTTTTTTGAACATTGTTTTTTCCAAAGCAGATGGTTGGAGTTTACTTTTTATCTTTATTAGATGAAAACGAGAATGATTATGTGTTGGATTCTCAGCACATTAGGCTTGATCACTGAGACAAATTCACAGATCCTGTATTCTGAGTCAGCACATGCTTCAGGAGTAAACCATTTTTACGGAAACGGAGACCCGGGTTGTGGTGTTAGTTTTTACGACTTTAACCAGGATGGGCTGGATGATCTTACATTAGGCGCTATCGAAGAACATGGGATCAGTTTTTACCTGAATCTGGGCGGGATATTTAGTGAGACTGATTTAGCGGTCAGTATACCCTATGAAATAAAGCAGATCCTTTGGGTTGATTTTGATAATGATGGGGACAAAGATTTATATGTAGCCTGTTTTGACGGCCATAACCTGTTATTCAAAAACAAAGGGAACCTGGCAATGGAAGACATTACTCAGCAAGCCGGATTGCCGACAGAAATTCACAGAGGCTTTGGGGCATTGTTCTCAGACTTCAACCGCGACGGATGGCTTGATCTGTATTATGTAAAAAGAAGAACAGAAGCTGATACGATCCTGAATGAAAACAGGCTATACCTAAATCATCCAAGTGGTGTTTTTACCGAAGTGACGGACGCTGCTGGTGTGGCCGATCGTGGCCGAAAACCTTTTTGCTCAGTCGCGATTGATTATGACAATGATAAATGGCCGGATATCTATATCAACAATGACAAACAATCGATCAATACCTTACTGCACAATAATGGTGATGGTACCTTTTCCGACCTGAGTGTAGAAACGCATACCAACATTCAGATGGATGCGATGGGTACTGCACTTGGTGATTATGACAATGATGGCTGGCTGGATATGTATGTGTCCAATATTCCGACCGGTAATGTTCTGCTGCATAATAACGGCCCAGATGATCAGGGGGATTTTACTTTCACGGATCTTGCAACTTCTTCAGGCACCATCTTCAATGGGGTAGCCTGGGGCACTAACTTTCTGGATGCCGACAATGACGGTGATCTCGATCTGTATGTCAACAGCATGCTCGCCGGTGAAGATCAAATCAACAGCACCCTCTATGAAAACCTGGGCGATGGATCATTTCGAAATCTTGAAGGCCACCTTCCGGAAGATACTTGTATGAGCTTTAGCAATGCTATTGGTGATTTCAATAATGATGGAATAGCAGACATCGCCGTGGTCAATCAAGGCGGATTTCATACACAACTATGGAGAAGCCAGGTATCACTGATACCCAACCATTATCTGAAAATTAACTTACAGGGAGTACTTAGCAACAGAGACGGCATAGGCACCAGGATTGAAACTTACGCCGGAGGGCACTACCAAATGAGATACACACATTGTGGAATTGGTTTTCTGGGTCAGAATTCGGGAACTGAAATTCTTGGGTTTTCAACTCTTCCATTGATTGATTCGATCAGAATTACATGGCCGACAGGTCATGTCGACAAGTTGAAAGATATTTCACCGGATGCCACACTTTTGATCGTCGAAGGCAGTACAACGAACGGTGAAATCAGTATTGACCCTGATATCACAATTATCAGTTCAACTGAATCACCGGGTTCTGACATTCCAATATCAAGGATGACCATTACACCTAATCCTGCAAATGAAGTGATCTATCTTCCGGATGTCTTTCAAGGTCAGTTCATTATATATGACCAACAGGGACGTATTTGTCAAACAGGAAATCTGGAAGGCAAAAATATCATTCGTATACAATCACTACCGGCCGGGTGGTATTCCATTTTGATTAGTGATGGTCAAAAGAAATATTCGGGTTTGTGGATGAAGATGTGATATTTCCCTCCGGAAATTTTATTTGACAATAACAAATCGGACCGGAATGTATCCATTCATGATGAGCGTGTAATGGCCATTCTGCAATTCATCGACTGCAATTTCTGCTTTCAGGGCTTCAACAGTTCCTGCTTTAACAACTATACCAACGGCATTGAAGATCCGGTAATAAGTTAGTTTGCTTGTTGATTTTTCGATTAAGATTGTATTAGATGCAGGATTGGGATACAGCACTGTTTGGTGAAGGTCCGAGATATCGTCAGTAGCAGAAATGAGAAGCTCACAATAAGTTGTATCCGGATTCAATTCCATATACCCTTTGGATGAAAGGTCTTTTCCATCAAATGCTGAATAGTCAACCGGATAACGATTCATTCGAAACGTTGTGTTATTGCCGGCGATTTCGCCTTGTGATATGAACACACCATTTTTAATTGGAACAATATATTCCCATACGATTTCATTAGCAGGTGTTATTTCAAATGCATAACCATACTGGCCGCTGAATAATAGAAAATTACCATTTGGTAATACCTGGAAACTTGACAGGCCTGTAGAATACATTTTTTGGGGACTGACGGGATGAAGTATTGTCATATCATAATCTGCAGGACCGAAATCATCACCCTGGAATAAAAAAGTTCTGTTTACTGTATCGAGAATAGGAGTGAAGATATTCGCAGCAGAATAATCTACTCCATATCGGTTGTTAAAAACAGCCACACTCCCGGAAAACGGATAATCGTCACTGACAAAATCTTCAACCCAATGACTATGGTGATTGAAAAATAGTTTTTGATCAGAATTATCTCCGCGATGATAAGCTTGAGGATTACCCCACCTGTAGATCAAGTCACCACCTCTTCTCCAATCACCACCTGTATGGCTTTTAGCTTGGTCGTTAGTTGTACTGTGGTCGATAAACCATATTTCATCAAAATGAGGAACAGAGAGCATGATCAGGTCAAGCTCTGGATTGTAATCGATCGCATTCGCATGCATCCAGTCAGCCTGGCCACTTGCATAGATATGATTGAGATTGATCAGTTCCGGATGAGATCCAATCGAGCCATAATTGTCTTTTGTGGTATCAAATTCCTGGACAAGGTGATCCCATGCATGCCATTCCCACACCACTGAATCAAGGGCAGGATCATATTCAAGAATATAATCGGGCCACACAGCACCCTCTGTGATCAGAGCTGGATCCCTGCCATTTTCAATGGACTCCTCCGGTGTTTTATTCTCCCACGCGATCATCAATACGTTTCCATTTGGCAGGGCTGTTACATCGTGATGAAGACGATACAGACTATCATTCAATTCAAATTCCCATAGGATATCATTGTCCCATGATCTCAATTCGACATACTGGCCTGCACCCCCAGCCCAAATAGGATCATTGTTAGATCCGCGACGATTGTAGCATACGAGCAGATCACCATTTTCCTGGAGGTAAACGGAATTGCCCGGCACACGATTTCGATCATCATCCCATCGATTGACAACTTCACCACATTCATTGAGTAACCATACCGTCCCTTGTGCATGCGGAAATACAAGGTTGTACCCGGGGAAACTCAATTCAGGATCATACGTAATCACCCCTACAGTATTCTGATTCCAGGCTATTTGGGAGCATGAAAGCAAAGTAAGAAGCAAGAATATTTTCTTGAAAAATTTCATCTGGATAAAATTGAATGAATAACTAAAATTAAAAAGTCTCCTGAAAAATTGATCAGGAGACTTTTTAATATTCTGACTAAATGGATTTTATTTACTCAGATGAGTTGGCCACGGAGTTGTACTGGTGAGAACAGTTATAGCTGATTCGCCATAACTATTAACCCAGTCAATTGTCAACTGGTTGCCACTTACAATCAAATTATTAATCGTATAGGCTTCACCCCATTGGCTTGCGCCAACGAAAGTAATCCTGCCGCAATTTTCTCTGATCCTGAGAGTGCCTGCAGCGCCACCGGCACCGTTTGGATATCCCCCTTCATCAGTAGCTCCATAGCAGGCATTATATCCTCCCATGGAAACGTCATCCAAAAAGTTTCCATTGATCAGTGTAAAAACCCGATAGACACCTGGTGACACAGAGGTCCATCTGACTGTTCCGGTGAAAACCGAATTGCAAGGTGTACCTGCCCAAACTGCCTGACCTGTTGTAACAGCAGCATAATCACCTGCTAGATTCAGTGGAGGACAAATGATTGAAAATGGCTTCACTACAGTGAAGGCACCGTTTGCAGAGGATTGAACACTACCGGATAGATTTAAAATACTGTCTGTTGCACTTACATTAACATAGTCCGGATAAACACGGCCATCTGTCAATGTTACAACAGGGCGAATACTGAAATCACCACCAGCAGTGGCATCAGCAAATCCGGGAACACCAAAGAAGGTAGCTAAATCACCACCGTCAAATTCTAAGTGTTCAACCCCGTCATTGAAATCTGCCTGGGTATAGGATGCCAGTAAATGTTTCTGCGCACCATAGTGAATATAAATCTGGACGAGGCTCAGGTTATCATTCTGGCTGTACATGTCGAAGGATATAAAATCTGTAGGCCCGTTGATCCTGTTATGCGCAGGATCCACAACGATGCGCAGATTCACGCCATGCTGATATTCAGGGATGCGAATACGTTCATCATCCCGGCAGCTGACCAGCAGTAATCCGAAGCAAGCGAAGGTTAATAAATATGAAATATTTTTCATGTTATTGTGTTTCATTGTGAATGATAAATTAATTGATATCCCAGAATACTTTAGCTGAGTATTGGTCATGCTGGCCGGGTGCACTACCGTTATTGGTAAGGTCATTACCATTATATGGAAGTACAACAGGATATGGATTCGTTTGCGTAGACCATTCATTTGGATCCTGTAATGGATCACAAACTTCAGGGAAACCTGTACGACGGATATCACTGTAAGTCTCGATACCATTTCCAAATTCCTGGATCCATTTCTGGGTCATCAGAACTTCCAGTTTGGTCGTGTTATCACCTGCATCATACAGGGCCAGTACCTGATCTGTATATGCTGTAATCGCAGCAGCACCGATGGGAGGAGCACCTACCGCAGCAGCAGCAACGTTTACTTCTGCAAACGACTTATTCATAGCACTCTGAAACATAGCACGGGCATTGTCTGAGGTACTCATTGTCAATGCCAATTCTGCACGAACATAATCAATCGCTGCGGCTGTCAATAAGCGCTGCGGAGCGGCACCTTTCGTTCCAAGAGTTGCACTAACATTTACCCCGGACGCATCATCATACGCACCTCCAACAGGATATAAGCCGACCAATGTCTGCGAGATATTCTGGTCAAAGCCCTCATTCGGATCGAGGTCATATGATCCAAACCAAATAGAAAGGAAATCACCGTCCCGGTATGAAATCGGATTTTGAGCTGCTTCCCCCGGAGCTAATTGATTGTAGAAGTAATATGGTATCCGCGGATCCGCTATTCCCACCATCAATGAATTCTGACACGCTTGTTCGCCCTTCATCAACAAATAGAAATATGGAGAAATATAATAGGCTGGTTGATTCTGTGCGTATTCCCTTACAAAGCCTGGATGACGATTCTCGGGAGTAATAGTCGCGTTGTAATCTAATTCGAAATCTTCCGCATTCGTAGAAATAAAATTATTTGCGGTGAGCAATGCATTTACTGCATTAGCATCGTATAAAGAGGTCAACCGGGACTTATTGTACAAATTCAATTTCAATGAATTCGCAAATTTGACCCATTTCGCTACATCGCCTCCATACACCAGATCATCTGCTCCAGGGCGTATTCCACCTGCATTGATATCAGCGACGCCATCATCAATCAAAGCAAACAACGATGCGTAAATTTCCATATCGTCATCATACTTAGGGAATTTAAAATTCACAGGGTCACCTGCTTCTGAATATGGCATGTCTCCCCATAAGTCGACGATATACCCAAACATCGCCGCCTTAAGCACTTTTGCAATCCCTGAATAGATCGGAGCTTCTTCCCTGCGTGCAATCACTGCATTGATATCCGGAAGCGTCTTGGTATAAAGTTGCTCCCATGGCTGGGTGTTCTGGAATTCATTTGGCTGTATCCTGTAGTTGTCATGATTGCCCCGTTGTACAGTGTGGTGGACATAAACGGCAAGAATGTCTGTCACACCGGCACTTCCAAATCCCATAGCACCAAACAACGTTGCTTCTATGTAAGGAAGTATTGTATTGAGTTCAGCCTTCGTCGGGTTGTTAGGATCTGCATTGATATCAAAGAAATCATCACAACCTGCTAACAACACAACTAATGCGAGGGCTAATATTTTAGTCTTCATATTATTCATTGTTTTTTTTTAATTAAAATGTGAGTTTGACATTCGCACCAAAGCGTCTGATCGATGGAAGATTCTGGTATTCAAAGCCCAGAGCGTTATCATCACCGAACGTACTTGTCTCAGGATCGAAATTTGCATCTTCAGGGAAATGAGGAGCGAAATACCATAGGTTACGGCCAACCAGGTTGATCGAGATTCCTTTAACAAAAGCATTACGTAACGTTTTAGCCGGAATCGAATAACCTAATGTAATCTCACGAAGGCGGATGACCGTCGCATCGAATACTGCCCATTCATCCTGTCCGTTGACAGCGAATGTAGTTCCAAACCAAAGGTCGTTTTGCTCAATCATAGTCTGGTTGACGATCTTGTTTCCATTTTCATCTAACAGTGCTCTTGGAGTTCCGGCATCACTGTATCCGTATACACCTGGAATGACTGCACCTAACTCGCGATTTTCTGCCTGAAAAGCTAATACACCGCGTCCAAGCATGCTATTCACTGTTTCTGAATATAGATCACCACCCTGTTTCCAGTCAAGTACTGCACCTAATCTGAAACCTTTCCAGTTAAATTCATTGACAAGACCCAATGTGAAGTCAGGATTTGGATTGCCGATGATCTCTTCTACGTTTGAATTGATGATCTGTCCATTATTCCTGTCAATCAGAAGATTTCCTTCTTCATCACGTGCACTGACAGTCCCTCTGAAAACACCATATTCCTCACCAACGCGCAATACGGGTGTAATGGCTCCGCCAAATATTTGGCGGATTTCAAGTTCCTGTACATCACCGAAAAGCTCTTTAACGACCGTTTTGTATGTGGTATATGCGGCACTGATCTTCCATTCGAAATCCTGTGTTTGAACAGGTATTACACCAAATGTAACCTCCGCACCTTCTGATTGTAGATTACCGAAGTTTGTATAGAATGCATCATACCCGGATACTGTGGGAAGGGTCAAAGAAGCCAATTGGTTATCACTATCTGTCTGATAAACAGCAGCATCTATTGTAACACGATTCCGTACAAATCCTAATTCAAGACCGATCTCTTTGCTGGTTGTAAACTCAGGTTTCAGGTTCGGATCTTTCAATACATTTTCCAAAGTCAGACCTGCCCGACCATTGAATGGAAAATCGATATCACGAACACCTGCAGTCTGACCACTCGATTCTCCAAGATTCACCTTGTAAATAGCCCCCAGCAAATATGGTGAAGGCGAATTACCAACCTTTGACCAATTCAATCTGAGTTTTCCTAATGACAAAAATCCTGACGGATCCATATCTAAGGCTTCTGAGAATATAAATGCAAGGCTGGCTGAAGGGTAGAAGTAAGAATTACTCTCCTTGGGCAAGGTAGATGTCCAGTCATTTCTCCCTGTTAATGAGAGGAATAAAAATGATTTTATATCAAAGGTTAATTCTCCAAAAACACCCATCCCTCTTTGGCGGACGAAATCTCCACCCTCTGTAACCTGGGAAATAGTATTATCAATATCGATAATGTTAAAATCCAGCATCTGGCTTCCCAGAACACCTTGAGAATTAACAGTAGTTTGAAAGACGTTATGACCAACACGTGCCTGAAGAGCAAAATCGTCATTGAACCTCAGCGCCGGCGCCGCCGCCGGGCTCGCTTCGCCAGATTCTGAACGTTGCCTGGGCCATGAATTTAATGATTCGTTATTCGTTATTGGTTATTCGTTATTCGTTATTCGTTATTGGTTATTCGTTATTCGT
>JANMVA010000030.1:0-7808 GCA_031392195.1 Saprospiraceae bacterium
TCTGCTTCTTTACCTGTTAGTTTTTTATTCGAGAGATCGATGAGCATCAGGTGATTGTCAGTACCGCCTGAAATGATCTGATATCCTCTTTCAACTAATGCATTGGCCATAGCCTTCGCATTTGATATTACTTGCTTAGAATATATCGTGAAAGAAGGTGATGATGCTTCAATAAATGAAACCGCTTTGGCAGCAATCACATGTTCAAGTGGACCTCCCTGCATGCCCGGAAATACACCACTGTTTAATATTGTCGACATCCTGATTGGTTCACCTTTCTTGGTCGTGCGTCCCCAGGGATTATCAAAATCGCGTCCCATCATGATAATACCACCTCTAGGTCCTCGTAATGTCTTGTGTGTAGTTGATGTCACGATATGACAATGCTGCAATGGATCTCTTAATAAACCAGTTGCAATCAAACCTGCAGGATGTGCGATGTCAGCCATTAGCAATGCTCCTACTTCATCCGCAATCTCTCTAAACCGCGCATAATCCCAATCCCTCGAATATGCAGAAGCCCCACAGATGATCAACTTAGGTTTATTCGCCACAGCCTGTGAATGCACTTCTTCCATATCCACCAATCCCGTTTCCTGTATCACACTGTAGGGAATAGCTTTGAAAGTCAATCCACTGTAGTTTACCGGCGATCCATGTGTCAGGTGGCCTCCATGTGAAAGATTGAATCCGAGGATGATATCACCTGGTTTCAGGCATGCGAGGTAAACAGATGAATTGGCTTGTGCACCTGAGTGGGGCTGTACATTGGCATATTCTGCACCGAAGAGAGCTTTGAGACTGTCCAGGGCAATCGTCTCTATCTCATCGACCACTTCGCAACCACCATAATAGCGCTTGCCGGGATAGCCTTCAGCATATTTATTGGTCAGGCAGGAGCCCATTGCTTCAAGGACAGCAATGGAAGTAAAGTTCTCCGAGGCAATCAGCTCAATGCCCTTCCGCTGCCGGTTTTCTTCTTTCCCGATGAGTTCAAAGATGGTTTGTGCGTCCATGTTATTCTTCATGATCTGTGGATGTATGGCTGCAAAGATGAGAAATGTTTGATTGGAGCTACCCCGGATAGGAAATAAAGTATTTCCGGTTTAATTCAATTTCAATAGCAGGGTTGAGGAAGGCAGAAAAAGGCCTGATCTCATTTTCTTTGGTGAGGATCATGATCTCATCATCAGTTGTCGAATAGGCCATATTTGTTTCGCTACCCACCCAAACTAATTCAGCAGCCTGATCGATCGTCAGACCATAACATTTCGAAACTGATTCGATCGTTTCTTTTTTCAACGCCACACTCACTTCTGTCTCCGACCATTTCAGCTTGTTCAGATTTCGGTTGATGACATTGGAAGAGAGTAGTTGGATCGTTCCTTCATGATAAACCTGTAAGCGCTTAAAGCTGTAATCGATAGAAATATCATCAAGCTGCAAGAACCATGGCATGATGTCATCCAGTTTTTCTTTAAAAGTGGAAATATTAATTTCATGAAACAGAAAATATTCGAGTTCAGGTGCAATAAATGGTTTCCGGAGATCAGGTTCTTCCTTCCACAAAAGATTGATAATCGTTTTTGCCATCAGTTCTGCTGAAAGAACGGTTTTATGCAAATAAACCTGCCAGTACATGATCCTCCGTGCCACCAGAAATTTTTCAATGCTGTGTAAACCTTTTTCTTCCACCACCAACTGATCCTCAACTACTCGGAGCATACGGAGAATACGGTCATGGCCAACAACACCTTCTGCCACGCCGGTGTAAAAACTATCCCTGGATAAATAATCGAGCCGGTCCAGGTCAAGCTGACCACTGATCAGTTGATGAAAGAACGGTCTCTGGTATTTGCCTTCGAACATCTGAAGGGCGATGCCAATTGTGGGACTTAGTTTTTCCTGCAGGTACCGGATCAGAACCTTACCAATGGATTCATGATCGGCCCTGATAATGGTTCCTTCAAGGGCATGGCTGTATGGACTATGGCCGATATCGTGAAGCAGGACAGCAATCAATGCTGCTTCTTCTTCGATGGCAGATATATCACATTGTTTTGATCGAAGTTCATCAATGGCCATTCCCATGAGATGCATCGCCCCTAAGGCATGGTGAAAGCGGGTATGTTGAGCGCCTGGATATACGAGATGAGTCAATCCGGTCTGTTTGATACGCCGCAGACGTTGGAACAGCGGGTGTTCGATGATGTCAAAAAGAAGCGGTGTCCGGACGTGGATAAGGCCATAGACCGGGTCATTGATCAGCTTCCTTTTGTTCATCTGACAAGATTAAGGAAAATATCAGCCTTCCCGGACTCGTTGGATAAGTCTGCTACTTGAACACATTCCCGAAACGATTGTACTATTGATCATGGATAAAATCAAAATACTGTGGGCCGATGATGAAATCGACCTGCTGAAGCCCCAATTATTTTTCCTGGAGAAGAAAGGTTACGATGTGATCACAGTGTCAAATGGACATGATGCCATCGAAGAATTTGAGAAAAATGGTGATGTCGACATCATCTTCCTGGATGAAAGTATGCCTGGACTGTCCGGACTGGAAACATTGACAAGACTGAAATCACTGAAACCCTCCCTTCCGATCGTCATGATCACAAAGAATGAAGCCGAGAATATCATGGAAGAAGCACTGGGTTCTCAAATTGATGATTACCTCATCAAACCTGTGAATCCAAACCAGATCCTGCTGACTTTAAAAAAGATCATTGATAATAAGCGGCTTGTCAGGGAAAAGACATCCTCTGATTACCAGGTAGAGTTCCGGAACATACTAATGGAAATCAATAGTGGTCTGGATGTCAATAGCTGGGTGCAGGCGTATAAGAAAATTGTAGCATGGGAAATCAAGATCGATACCTCGCGCAGTGAAGAAATGATTGACATTCTCTCGATGCAAAAACAGGAGGCCAATTCAGAGTTTTCAAAATTCGTGACGCGCAATTACCTGGGATGGATGAAGGACAAAGACAAGGCACCATTGATGTCGCCGGATCTTTTATCAGCTAAAGTATTTCCACATATCAATGATCAGATTCCAACTGTATTTCTCCTGTTGGACAACTTGCGATGGGATCAATGGAAAATACTTGAACCCGTCATCACGGAATTGTATGATGTCGAAGAAGAATCTTTTTTCTACAGCATCCTTCCGACCTCTACGCAATATAGCCGCAATGCGATCTTTGCAGGAATGATGCCGGGTGAGATTGCAAAAAATTATCCAGAGATGTGGCTTGAAGATTTTGAAGAGGGTGGTAAAAACATGCATGAAGAAGAATTGCTCGGCAAACAATTACAGCGTCGCCTGAGAAAAGAGATCAAGTGGCAATACAAGAAGATCACAAACGTAGAAGATGCACGGGAATTTGGAGATAAGGCGCTTGACTATATGCACAATAACCTGGTTGTCATCGTGTATAACTTCATCGACATGCTGTCACATGCCCGTACTGAAATGGAAGTGCTTAAAGAGTTGGCAGGTGATGAAAAAGCATATCGTTCATTGACCTACAGTTGGTTTGTCAACAGTCCTGTGTGGGTAGCGCTGCGCAAGATGGCTACACAAGGCATGAAGCTTGTCATCGGAACAGATCACGGAACAATTCGCGTGAAGCAACCGTCTAAAGTTGTAGGTGATCGCAATACCACGACAAATCTGCGTTACAAAATGGGTCGCAACCTGCAATATGATGCCAAGGATGTATTGGAAATCAAGAAGCCTGAAGAAGCAGGTTTGCCAAGGCCGAACCTGAGCTCGAGTTATATTTTTGCGAAGGAGGATAAATATTTCCTGTATCCGAATAACTACAATCACTACAATACGTATTACAGGAATACATTTCAGCATGGGGGGATTTCACTGGAGGAGATGATTTGTCCGGTCATTAGACTGAGTCCGAAGACCGGGCTTCGCCTTTAACCCCTTCAAAATTTCTGCGAAATTTCTCTCCTACTTCGACTGCCTTTGCTCATCCATGTTCGCCCGATCAGTACGGCGCCTGTGTTTCTCCAGTAATTTTTTCTGCGAGAAATATTTCTTCCGAAAACCCCGGGGGTATTGAATAAACAGAAGTGAATACCATTTCACAGGAGGTACCTGAGCCTGTCGAATGGCAAAAAATAAATGGAAAAGGAATGCTTTCTCGCCGCCGGAGCCAAAGGCTCCGGTGCGGCGAGAAAAAAGGTAGAGGGGAAAGCATTTTTTCTTCCCTTCGGCAATACAATTGACAAGCTCAGTACGGCGGCTCAGGAACCTCCAGTGGTAGAATATTTCGGAGAATAAGAGATGTAATTAATTCGCCGACTTGTCCGGATGTAGTATCTCATTAAAAACCTGCGGATGCTCCACCACAAAATCATCCCACAATTTCCGGCTGGCGAGGAAGCTGATCTCTTTTCCAAAGGTTCCTTTTGATTTCAACGTGATCTTATAGATCCGTCCCGGCAGGACTTTTGAATCTGTAATCGATTCGATATCCGTAAATGGATATTTAAAAGTTTTAAAATAATCGCTCACATACAAATTTCGTTCGTCCATATCGATCCTGAAGATGCGCCAGAGAATGAATTTGATGAAGAGCACGGTGCTTCCAAAAATGAAAATCAGGATGATCCACAATATTGGATTTGAAAAAATATGCGCTTTCCCCTGGACAGAATATGTCAACAGGACAACTAATGAGATCAGTGTGACAATCCACATTGTCGGCAGGGCGATGCGGATCAGGATGGTCAGTTGAGAAGAGACTCTATCCACGTTCGCTTTCTTTTAGGGCTGCCTCATCGCGCGCTTCTTTTTCAGCGCGCTCTTTGTCAATGCGGCGGGTGACGATGATGCTCACTTCGTACAAGGTGTAGAGCGGTATGGCCACCATCATTTGGCTGATCGCATCAGGAGGTGTGATCACTGCAGCAACTACAATGATAATAACAATGGCATGCCTGCGATATGTTCGAAGAAATGTGGAGGAGACTATTCCGATTTTCGCCAGGAAATACATGATGACCGGCATTTCAAATACAAGCCCTACTGGAAGTGTAAACATGGTCATCGAATTGACAAGTGCTGCGAGCGTGGTAGTATTAGCAATCTCCGGACTGACACTGTATCGGGATAAAAACGTAATCGCTACAGGGGAGATCACAAAATATCCAAATGATACTCCGGTCAGGAAAAGGAAGCTGCAGACAAATACAATTCCTTTGGCAGCATGGATCTCATTTCTGTAAAGACCCGGCTTAATAAATTTCCAGAACTCATATAAGATATATGGAAACGCGATGATGACACCCAGCCACAATGAAACTTTCAGGTGGCTGATAAACTGCTCCTGGATATCCCGCGTGATGATCTGCAGGTTTTCAGGATAAAAACAGAATTCGGGTGAAATATTACAAAAGAACCGGTAAGTAGGAAAATCGGGATTGGTCGGGCCTAGGATGACATATTGGAAAACAAATGTCTTTGCCATAAACACCCCAAAGGAAACTACGAAAATGCTGGCGGCCGCCCTCAGGATATGCCAACGCAGGACCTCGATATGCTCGAAAAAGGTCAATTCATTGGCATCTTTTTTTGGAAACAATGCTGGCATGCGGATTCCGGATAATCGTTAATTGAGGGCACGAATATCGTGAAGTCTGACCTATTGAGATTGATAATCGAAGATGAAAGGGAAAACTTATAACACGGTATCGTTATTTCTATCTTTGGCGGCCGGATCGGGAAATGATGGTGGCACGGCTCCGGATTGATAGTCGTATGACAGTCAATCATTTAGCTAGAATGAAATATTTATCAGGGAGGTTTAGTTTTATGTCTATGAGGTTGATACTATGTATTGGTTTGTTTTGCCTGTACCAACTGACCGGTTTTGGTCAGCCTACAGATGGATTGATTGCGTATTATTCATTTGATGCCTGCGATGCAACGGAGAATACCGGCACAGGGGCAGATGGGATTATTGTTGGCAATGCCACTTGTGGATGTGGAGTGCTGGGCAATGGCCTTGAATTCGACGGAAATACAACAGTCCAGATCCTCGGCAACCTGGACCAGGTGTTTGGGGCTGACTTTACGATCAGCTTTTTTATGTTGGCCAAGCCTCAAGGCAACCAGATCATGGATATTCTTTCCAAAAGTGAAACGTGCGGGATCGATAGTACACTTGAAATCAGGTACAATCCTTCAAACCGGGAAATGAGCCTGACTATGTCGGAGAATGCGGTTTTATCTGCCAGAAGCAAACATATCTTGCCCGCTGACCGATGTTATCATCATGTAGCATTTGTCCGGCAGGATAGAAATTTTATTTTTTATTACGATGGCATTGAAAAGACAAGAATCGGAAGTACGGCATTTGTCGAGATCATCAATGACGGCATATTTACGCTGGGGGGAGGGCCATGCCTGGCAAATGGAGAGGTAGGTTTCAGAGGTTTGCTCGATGAGTTGAGAATTTATAACCGTGCCCTCAATTCATTTGAGGTTCAGGAATTATATAGTCCCGTGGATGTCATTACTTCACCTGACACAGTTTTATTTACCGGTACGTCCATGCAGGTGCGATTGCCGGTGACATGCGCCACATCGATCCAGTGGACACCTGCAACGGGCGTGAGCAATACAACAATTGCAGAACCGATTTTGAGCCCGCCTGCTACAATGTATTATTTCGTGAACCTCGACTATGGTTTTTGCGCAGCAAACGATTCCATACACATTACAGTTGCAGATTCTTCTGATCTGAGTTGTGATAAAGTATTTTTTCCGACAGGCTTTACACCGAATGCTGATAATATCAATGATGACTGGGGCTTCAGTAATATTGTATTCCTCGGTGAGTTTGTGACACTCGAAATATTTGACAGATGGGGTGGGGAAGTTTTCCACTCTCAATCATCAGCGGATCGATGGGATGGTACTCTCAATGGAGAAGAATTAATGCCCGGACAATACGTCTATCAGTTTACATACAATTGTGGTGGGGAAGAAAAAAGGAAGACGGGAAGTGTGACGATGATAAAATAACTCCTGCACCAATGCGAACTGGTTTCATTGCATTCAACCAGCGTGGATAATTTTTTTAAGATAGACTCGATCCCGATAGCTATCGGGATCAATTTGCTACATTAATTTTTAATAAGAGTCATTGAATGGGAAATGTAGCATCCTTAATCAGCGTAATACATTACCTCTATACATGAATCGCCATTCGCGAGAGCGATATAGTGAAGACACTTGAACCCATGAGAACTGGTTTCATTGCATTCCAACCAGCTTGTATATTTTTTTATGATAGACTCGATCCCGATAGTTATCGGGATCAATTTTGCCGTATTAATTTTTAATTATTGGCATTGAACGGAGTGAAATGCAGGGATTACTTCAATAAGGTAATATCCCCCTTATACTCCAGCGTAGTACCATTATCAATGAAGCGTATTTCAGCTACATAGACATACACCCCCGGGTTCAAACCCGTGCCTTTGTATGAGCCATCCCATCGACCAGCACCTTGTGGATTAGGCATGAGATTATTTTCTGTATGGACCAGATTTCCCCAGCGGTCGTAGATGTGGATGTAATTGATCATTTCGACACCGGGGCCGGTGAAGATTTTAAAATCATCATTGCGTCCATCATTATTCGGCGTGAACACCGTAGGGAAGTAAACATCCCTGTCATAATCTACACTGACTAAAATACTAGCAGTACCCTGGCAACCATTGATATCTGTTACAGTCCACACATAATCTGTAGGGACATCATTGAATACCCA
>JANMVA010000320.1:0-3562 GCA_031392195.1 Saprospiraceae bacterium
TTGTTACGTATATTTTGAATATACCATGATTTTGAAAAACGAATTTCTTCTGGTTATCAAGTAACCCTCTGACTACCCCTCCTGCTTCCAAATAAACCACCCCTAATCCACCCCAATAATGGTATTTATTTATCATATGTCTCAATAGCTTGGATTCATTAGCTTTGCACCACTTTTTTAAAAAATTCTAATATCAATGGCGATTAAAAGGAAACAGGTCAGGAAGAATGATGAAACCCTGATCAACCTGGCGGAGGCACGAACAAAGGCGACAGGATTCTTCGAGCACAACCAAAAACTCATCCTGGGTGTGATCGGAGGTCTGATACTGATTATAGGCGGATGGTTCGTGTACACAAATCTGATCAAAGGACCCAAGGAGGAAAAGGCAACAGCCCAAATGTGGATGGCACAGGTGCAATTTGAACAGGACTCTTTCCTGGTCGCTTTGGAAAACCCCGGTGGAGGATATCCCGGTTTCCTGACAATCATTAATGACTATAAAGGCACCGCTGCAGCTAACCTCGCTAACTACTATGCCGGCATTTCCTACCTGAACCTCGGCAACTTCGATGCAGCCCTTTCATTCCTTTCCGATTTTAAAGCTGATGGAATCATTGGCCCCGTGATGAAATTGGGTGCGATGGGTGATGCGTATTCAGAATTGAATCAAATGGATAAAGCCATGGACCATTACAAAAAAGCCGCTGATGCTTCTGACAACGAATTGCTCACACCTTATTACCTGAAGAAACTTGCTTTGTTGCACGAACTGCAAAACGAAGTAGATAAGGCACTGGAGATCTACAAGGATATCAAATCGAATTATCCAAACAGCAACGAAGCGCTTTCGATCGATAAATACATCGCCAGAGCCGAAGCGAGATAATCATGGCTTCCAGGGACGCCTCTCCTTCTTTTCAATTACCGGACGGCAAGCCGTTTAAGATCGGAATCGTGATTGCACAGTGGAATGCATACATCACGAATGCGATGCTCACTGGTGCAAAAGAAACATTATTGAGTGCGGGTGTTCTTCCGGAAAACATAGAAGAACTTTTTGTTCCCGGTTCATTTGAACTTCCCTGGGGGGCACGTCAACTGATGAAGGCAGATAAAAAAGATGCTGTCATTTGTTTGGGCTGTTTGATTCACGGAGAAACAAAACATGATGAATACATTGCTACGGCTGTTGCCAGTGGTATCATGCAGTTAAGCCTTATGTCAGGCACACCGATCATCTTCGGTGTACTTACAACAGAAAATCAGGAACAGGCAAAAGAACGCTCAGGTGGCAAGCATGGCAATAAAGGATCCGAAGCCGCTGCTTCAGCTTTACAATTGGCCTTTATTAAATCCGGAGGAAAGACGGAAAAAAGGAAAATAGGTTTTTAATGAAGCTTATTTCAATCCCCACAGGTCATTTCAAATTAGATGGCGGCGCCATGTTTGGTGTCGTACCGAAAACGATCTGGGAAAAAATGATCCCGGCTGATGAGAATAATCTCTGCAGCTGGACCATGCGATGCTTGCTGGTGGATACAGGTGATCAACGCATCCTCATCGATACAGGTCTCGGAGAAAAGCAGGATGAAAAATTTTTCAGTCATTATTTCCTGCACGGCACTGAAACCATGATTTCTTCAATTGAAAATGCGGGCTACACAACGGATGAGATCACGGATGTGATCATCACCCATTTTCATTTTGATCATGTGGGAGGTGCGGTCAAAAAAGATAATGATGGAAAACTAGTTCCAACATTTGCAAATGCAAAGTATTGGAGCACACAACGCCATTACGATTGGGCATTTACCCCAAACGCCAGAGAACGAGCTTCTTTTTTAAAAGAAAACTTTGTGCCTTTAATGGACGCCGGTGTACTTCACTTTTTTCCGGAAAGAGAAGGCTATCATTGGAATCAAAATATTTCATTGCGATTCTCATACGGCCACACAGAATCCATGATGATGCCGGAGATAAAATTGAACGATGACATCAGCCTGATCTATGTAGCGGATCTGATCCCCTCCGCACATCATGTGGGCCTTCCTTATATCATGGGCTATGATATCAGGCCACTTGAAACATTAAAGGAGAAAACAGCCTTCCTCACTGAAGTTGCTCAAAAAGGTCATTATCTATTTCTCGAACATGATAAAGACACTGAATGTATTTCGATTAAGCTTGATGCTAAAGGAAGACCGGAAGTGGATGAGAGATTGACTCTTGGTGAATTGTTGGGGAAAATTTAGCACAGGAGTATGTTCTTCTGCCCATGCAAAAAGTGAGAAGCAGAATTTACTGAATTCACGAATTTTCAGAACAACTTTCCAAAACAATGCCTGCATTGCAGGACACTAATTCCTTTGATTCTCAAATTCTGTAAATTCTGATTCTGACTGTTGCGTGCATAAAGGTCATCTTCCATTTTTTATCTTCTAAAAACAAGCAACTTCCATTTCATCTGCTGTCATTCCACTTTCCCAAACTTCAATCTCCTTCCTGCGGGCTTACCAATTATTTTTCCGGATTCAAACAATCTTTCACCATTGACCCAGGTGCCTTCTATTACACCCGGCAAGTGAATTCCTTCCAACGGTGACCATCCACATTTGTAGAGAATACTTTCTTTAGAAACATAGGTTTCTTTTGTAAGATCGAGCAATACAATATCTGCCATATATCCTTCATCAAGAAAACCTCTTTCCTGCACGCGAAAACATTTGGCCGGTGCATGACACATTTTCTCCACGATCTTTTCAAGACTGATCCGCTCTTCCCTCCAATGAGAAAGCATCATCTGCAATTCATGCTGGATCAAAGGCAAACCCGATGGAGCCTGTTTGTATGGCAGCGATTTTTCATCCCATGTATGAGGTGCATGATCGGATGCAATAATATCAATCCGATCATCTAACACTGCAGCAAGTATTGCATCCCTGTCATCCGGTGTTTTAATGGCCGGATTACATTTGATCTGGTTACCTAATGTGATATAATCCTGATCGGAATAAAACATGTGATGAACACAAGCTTCAGCGGTGATGCGTTTATTTTCTACAGGTCCTTTCGCAAATAAGACTACTTCATCTTTAGTTGAAATATGTAGAATATGTAGACGTGTATTAAACCGCTTGGCAAGATCTACAGCGAAGGAAGAACTCAAAAAACAAGCTTCATGATTTCTGATCCACGGATGTGCTGACGGAGGGATATGATCACCATATGTTGATTGTGCTTCAGCCATATTAGCGATGATCGTTTTCTCATCTTCGCAATGCACGGCTATCAGCGTTGGGCTTTGGGAAAATATCTGCTCAAGTACCTCCCGATTATCAACCAGCATGTTACCGGTGCTGCTTCCCATGAAGATCTTGATCCCGCAGACATTCTCCGAATCGGTTTTTAACACTTCGGCCAGGTTGTCATTGCCTGCTCCCATGAAGAAAGAGTAATTCCCCCATGCATTTGTAGATGCGATCTTAAACTTATCCTCCAGCAAAACTTGAGTTAATGCAGGTGGCCTTGTATTGGGCATCTCCATAAAACTGGTAACACC
>JANMVA010000331.1:0-2318 GCA_031392195.1 Saprospiraceae bacterium
CATATAGCCAGGCATGGACCACCGCTGTCGGTTTTGGAATTGCAATCTATCCCGGGGTTTGACCCGGAAACAATTCGTGTGCTACAGGTCATCTCCAGTGTTCAGGGTAGGGATACTTTCACACAGACAGCCAGTATTGGGGAGTTATTTCTCCATGGCCAAAATGAGATTTATATACGCGCCGGAAGAACGATTGAGAGAGCAGAAGGCTATGAAGGCGATGATCCGGATTATGAAGGAGGGCCGGATAAAATTTATCTGCGCCTTCGTCACAGAAATGCGAATACATTGAGTTATGGCTTTACAGGTGAGAAGGATGCGGGAGAAGCATTTTTTAAAGGATCCAATAAGCATGGTTTCGATTTCAACTCTGCACATCTTTCGCTTCAGAATTATAAAAACTGGTTGCCTGCTGTCATGCTCGGTGATTTTTCAGCAAGTTTTGGACAAGGCCTGATCATGCATTCCGGTTTTGGTGCAGGCAAAAGCAGTTTCGTTACTTCCATAAAACGGACAGGCTTACCATTGCGACCTTACACATCAGTTGATGAAAATAATTTTCTGCGAGGCATTGGAGTAATAGTCAGGCCCATGGAAAGAATCACCGCCACTTTATTTGTCAGTAGAAATGACCGGGATGCTAATTTAGTGACAGTCACCATCCGGGAGGGGCCCGATATCGAAGTCAACACAGACATTACAAGTCTTCAGACAGCAAATCTTCATCGGACTGAATCAGAGATTGCAGATGAAAATGCGATCGACCTCACTCAGGGTGGCCTCAGCATTTCCTATAAGCATCAACGAACACATTTTGGTGTCAATGCACTTCACTCACAATTAAGCGTTCCCTTGCAGCGTACACCTGATCTTTACAATCAATATTATTTTAATGGGGACAGGTTGACGAATGCAAGTGCGGATTATGGCTTTTGGCTTGGTGGAATTCATTTCTTCGGTGAAACAGCAATGAGTGACAATGGGGGAATTGCTACAGTCAATGGACTGCTAGCCGGTCTTGACAGGCATGTTTTAGCTGCAGTTTTATTCAGATCTTATGATCGGGATTACCAATCATTGACACCAAATGCTTTTGGTGAGAGTTCAGGTGCTAACAATGAAAGAGGCTTATATACAGGTCTGGAAATAACTCCAACAGGCAGATGGAAACTTCAACTCTATCATGATATGTGGTCACATCCCTGGCTGAGGTTCAATGTCGATCGTCCTTCGGAAGGGAGAGAATATTTCGGCAGGATCACATACACAGTAAAGCGCCGGTTAGAGATATACGGCCAGTTCCGGACGAAAACTTCAAATCTCAATTCGCGCGAAGAAGGTTCTCCGCTTGCAGATGTCGTCCCGCAACGAAAATCTCAAGCCCGTATCCACATCAATAATATGCTGGACAAATCACTTCAGTTGCGGACGCGATTGGAATGGAGTTTCTATTCGTTGCAAGATGAAAAGCAGGATGGCTTCCTCGTCTACCAGGATGTGATATATAAACCGATAGCATCACCGTGGTCTATGAGTGCGCGAATAACACTCTTCGACACAGATGATTTTCAGAGTCGCATTTACACTTATGAAAATGATCTGATCTATTATTATGCAATCCCCGCTTTCGATGGACGCGGTACGCGCTACTACATCAATCTACGCTACAAAGGCATCCGCCATCTGACAGCTGAAGTTAAATACGCGCGGAGCCGCTGGCTTGATGAAACCACAGTCGGCACCGGTAATGATGAGATCCCGGGAAATACACGTTCTGAGATCAGAGTACAGCTGATTTACCGATTCGATAATTAAAATCTGTCGGGTCTAATCTCCTCCAACAAAATTCGCCCCACAGTGTGGCACACTTAGGTGTGGCACACCTAAGTGTGCCACACTGAATTAAGGGGTTGATTGTCAGTAGCTCCAGATAGTTATCCACATAGAGAATTGCACCCCGGATTATCGTGGCACGACTACGGGTGGCACGAATAATCGTGCCACCAGTAGTCGTGACACGAGGTCCTAACCCCCTGATATTGATGGGCTTAAAAAGTATTTAGTGATTAATTTTTCCCGTCTTAATCTGGGCAATCAGGATAGAGCAAATACTTCTTTCTCTTCTCCTTGAATGCATCAATCCCTGGCTTCCAGCTCTCGCGGATCTGCTTTTCTGTCATGCCTGCAAGAATGGATTCTCGAAATGCCGGGCCACCTGCTAACTTGTCAAACCAGGATGCATTGAAAAAATTCTCCTTTGGCATTCTCTGATAAAATGCAAGCAAAGTGGTCAGGTCTAACCGGGCAGAAAGAAAGAG
>JANMVA010000367.1:0-7184 GCA_031392195.1 Saprospiraceae bacterium
TTCACTAAATGGAAGTGATACACTTCAACGAGCATATGAAGGCGTTGAGTTTATTAACAATCATTATGTCAAGCTATGTGTCGATAATGTCAATGGCAGGCTTTCCGGAATAGATCTGGACAGCATTGCTTTATGGGTGAGAAATACAAATGATACCGGAGCCGGAAGTTTGCGGAATGGATTGCTTGCTGCTACAGACGGTGATACATTGCATTTCAAATCCGACGTTGTCAATGACACGATTCAAATCGTTTCATCCGCTTTATCATTTATCCGGAATGTACATCTCGTACAACCATCCGGTCAGGAAGTTTTTGTAAAATCACTGACAACAAATATCATGACGATTCCCGCGGGACGAAATATTCATCTAAAAAACATCAACTTAATTTGTGGCAATGCCACTGATTCCGGAATTGTCAATGAAGGCACTCTTTCAATGGAGAATATCCTCATGTTTTCAGGCTTACCTGCCAATAGGATGATCCACAATAAAGGACAAATTACCTTCAGGGGTTTATGCATGTCAACGATCTCCGATTGACAAATTCTGTTTCAGAGCCCTCAATTCACTGAAGAGCAAATCCATCTGCTGACCCTGGTCCGATAAAATGGTTTCTAATTCCTCAATTTTTCTTTGTTGTTCCTTAATGGCTTCGACTAAAACAGGGGTCAGCCTGCTATAGTCAACAGATTTGAAACCATCAGCATCTGTTTTAACCATCTCCGGATAAACCAGCTCAAGTTCCTGAGCCGAAAGTCCGATTTGCCTTGCATCCCCAAAATTTTTATCTGCAAACTTTTCATTATTCCAATCGTAGTAAATACCCTGGAGTAATCGTAGGCTGCTTAATGCATTCTGAATCGGAATAATATTTTTCTTGTACCTGATGTCAGAACAAGTCAATACACCACAATTAGCAGTGACTGTACCCGTGAACAAACCGTTACCAATAACATTCAACTTTTCAGTAGGATTGGTTGTACCCATTCCTATATTCCCATTGGTGGCATCCATGATCAGAGACCACCATGCACCATTCTGACCATATATACCGAGGTGAGTATCATCGAATGTTCCGATAAACCCTGTTTGGGCAGAATTATCATTTTTATTAAACCAGATTCCTGCAGTCTCCCCTTGTCCACTCCGAAGACGGACTCTTCCGTTGACATCCAGCAGGTATTCAGGCATTGTAATACCAATACCGACATTGCCACTATATAAAACAGTCATTGCATTACGTCGAAGATCAACACCATCTCCATTTCCGATTTGAAACAACCGGGTGAATGCATTCCGTGAATCAAATCCTGCATAATCCTCAATGTCATTGAAACATCCAATGACAGTTCCAGCGAATGATTTGGCCTGCGAGTAAAAACCCAATGCTACAGAGTTACTTGCCAAAGCTTCAGTAAACTCATTGAATGCTGCCGCAGATGACCCCGATGCTTTTGTTGAGAATCCTGCAGTAAATGATCCAAGTGTCCCGGAAGCAACCGTAAATGCGCCTGTTGCAAATGAATAAAGGCCAAGTGCTGTCGTACTAAAACCGAATGAAGTAGAATAATCTCCCCGCGCAGAACTGGATCTGCCAAAAGCAGAAGAATAAGATCCTGTAGCCCTATTGGATGAACCGAAGGCGGTACTATAAATTTGTTTTGCCACATTATTATGACCAAACGCTACGGACCACATACCGATGCTGTCATTATCCCACTGACTGGCCAAAACTTCACCAGCACGAAAAGCTTTTTTCTCAGGTATCCACATCATACGTATACCCGCACCTGAAAAAGGTGTTGTGCCTGTGGAACCACTAAATAATGCAGCACCTCCTTCTACATGCAAACGTGCGGAAGCAGATGAATTGCCTATCGCAACATTTCCACCATTGGGATTTAATAGCAGTTTTTTATTCAAAGAAAGTCCCAAATCGTAACATTGAAGCACTCCGGCATCAATCGCCGCATCATATCCTAAGTTGAGGCTTGAGTTTAAATTCGTTACACTTGAAGCAGCCAAAGCATAGGTTGAACCATAGAGGTAATTGGTATTTTTTGCAATGTGCAACTTATAAAATGGTGTTGTTGTACCAAAGCCGGCGTTTCCATTCTGCAATACGGTCATTGCATTGCTTCTTTGATTGTCACTTGCACCATTGCCGATCTGGAAAATCCGGTTATCTGGATGATAACCTCCCAGATTCATTGCGTTCGTACTGTCATTGCACGTGCCAATCACAAATCCACTATAGGATTTTGATTTCGTTCCCACACCAAAAACGGCAGCACCATTGCCGGTTGCAATCGTCTGGTAACCAAAAGCAGTGGAAGTTGATCCCATTGCAATAGCTTGATTGCCCGCAGCCAGGGAACCGTGATCTCCTGAGGCAAGCGTGTTTTCACCAAGAGCGGTAGATGACTCACCACTGGCCATGGTATTTAATCCGAAAGCTGAAGAAGAAAAATTGTTCGCCTTTGTACTATAACCAAATGCAATTGAGGCTTCACCACTTGCTTTTGTATTGTAACCCATGGCCTGGGAATATATTCCAATACTTAGCTTATCCCAATTAGATCCCGTCACAGTTCCCACCCTCCATGCTGCTTTGTCCGGGTACCACATCATCCTCGTACCAGATCCACTGAGAGGTGGGTTTCCCGGAAAACCTGGTAATGTATTACTACCCGTAAATACGACGCTACTGTCTTTGACGTGCAACATGGCAGCCGGAAAATTTGTGTTGATGCCAACCTTTCCTACCTGCGCAAGTAATACTGAACTAAAAAGAACCATTAGAATAAAGGCATACCATCTCATGACCGGGAATTTTGCGAGTAAAGATTGCCTGTGATGAGTCCTGGATCCAACACCAATACTGGTGATTCTATCCTTTTAGCTTTTAAGAGGTTGCGCCAAGCACCTAAACCTTTAGCCTAGAGGGAATGTGTCTGTACCGGAATGAAATACTTTCATTTCACAACTTACCAGTTATCCTAAAGCATATTTTGTATCCGCATATACAATTCCCGGAAAATGAAGCTTGAAACAGGCAGATTAATTATAAGAAGTATAGCCCCTTCTGATGAATATCAAATTCATTTGTTGCATTCGCATCCCGAAGTAGATGATAATATTGCATCAAAAAGAGTGCTTGAAAAGGCAGGGATGACATTAGAAGGCCATCGCCGAAAGATCTTACCCATACGAGGTACATGGGTCGATAACTTTGAGTTTGCTATTCTTGAAGATGACAGCAGATAAACCTTAAGAACCTAATTTTGTTGAAATCGCTTCGCCAATCAACAAAATACTACGCATGCAACAACCTGAATTGAAAAAACCTTTACAGGTCATCCTCATCATTGTCTTCGGGATTGCCGCATTGTATTTTGCAAGGCCATTCCTGGTGCCGGTTTGTTTTGCCGGCCTTCTGGCCATGCTATTTCTACCATTGAGCCGGAAGCTTCAACGAGCTGGTTTAAAGAAAGGGCTTGCAGCAGTAGTATGTGTCCTGATTTTCCTGATTGTTATTGGAGGTATTATTGCCCTGATCACCTGGCAAGTCACGAATCTCATCGAAGATCTCGGAAATATAGAAGGGAAGATTAAACGCTCTGTCGAACAACTAAAAGATTATGTCTCAAAAGCTTTCGGCATGAGTCACAGTGAGCAGGAAGAAGCAATTGAAAAACAAACTGAAAAGTCCGGTGATCTGCTTTCCAAGCTGGGGTTGTCGCTCATGGATGTAGTCGTTAATTTCATCCTGGTCATTGTGTACATTTTCTTATTTCTGTATTACCGCAGTCATATCAAAACATTCATTCTGAAAATTCTTCCCAAAAAGGATGATGCCAAAGCGGATAGTGCTATCGATGACATTGAAAAGGTTTCTCAAAAATATGTGACCGGCCTTGGACTGATGATTGTCTGTCTATGGATCATGTATGGCATTGGCTTTTCGATTGTGGGATTGAAAAATGGTATCTTCTTTGCTATTCTTTGTGGACTGTTTGAGATAGTGCCATTCGTTGGTAACCTCATGGGAAATCTGCTAGCCGTATTGATGGCTGTGACACAAGGTGGTGGCATGTCCATGGTCATCGGTATCCTTATCACATATGGGATTGTCCAATTCCTCCAAACCTATATCCTCGAGCCATTAGTCGTAGGTAACGAAGTCAATATCAATCCGCTGTTCACGATCATGGGACTAGTGGCAGGTGAACTTCTTTGGGGAATTCCCGGATTGATCCTTGCGATTCCGTTGTTGGGGATTGTCAAAATTATATGCGATCATATTCCTGCATTACAACCGTATGGTTTTTTAATTGGCCGGGAAAAAAGCAGTAATCCCGGGCTGGCAGATAAAATCAAATCGATTTTCAAAAAAGATAAATAATGGAAATAATTATAATGCCCTGTAAATGAATTTTCCGCGACAATATCTTTTCAATTTAATCCTATTGCACCTTATCATCGTGATCGGGGCTTGCAACATTAAAAGCAATTCTCTTCCTCAGGCAGATGCTGAAAAATCTATTCATGATTTTTTAATTAAAAATCCATTCGAAACAGATTCTGTATCTATCACTGATCAATCAATTGTACAAATCGGAATGAGCAATATTTATGCTGAATCCAGATCGAATATCAAAGTTGATTTTCAGAATAGAACCGGAAAAAAGGCAGCTTTGCTATTTGAGTTCATGCGTGATCATGATAACAACTGGTTTTTAGTATCAGTTGAGGTGGTTGAAAAAACTTCCGCTGAATTGAATAGGTGGTCGGAGGATCATAAAAAAATACGTTATCCCGTCGAAAAGATAGAGATGCCAAAATAAAAAAGGCCTGCTGATTAACAGCAAGCCTTAATTTTTCCAGGGAATCAGGATGCCCTTATCAGATAAAAACTATCTGATCAATTATTCAACTACTTTAACTGCTGCCGGTGCTTCGGATGCGTCATCATTCCATATATCGCGGATAGCGACATACTTACCATTACGTCTCTCAAACAAGGTCATGTATTTGCCTGTATAAATCACTTTACCGGTGGTGTCTGTCACAGCGATTGTGCCAGTTTCAGTAGCATAATCACCTGCTGCCCATAGGCCGGTAGTAGCAAATGCAACGGTTGCTCCAATTGTGTCATCCGCCATATCATTTTTGATACCTGCCTTGATAGCATCTTTACCTACCCAGGTTGGCTTACCCGGAGGCATGCTCTGTGCATCATCAGTATAGTAAGCCGCTACTCCATCCACATCTTTTGCATTGCTCGCTTTGGCAAAGTTGGCTTCCAGAGCGGCAATTTCCGCTTTGACAGAATCCATATTGATAACTGCAACATCAGCTGTTGAATCAGCTTCCTTGCATGATGGAATAAGGAAAAGAACAGGTGCCAGGAGCACCCAAAGGAATCTAAAATTTTTCATTTTTCGTTTTGTTTAGGCCCGCAAGTTACATATTATTTATAGCGGTTATACCATTCTCCCTTTCCCTCCATCCATTCGGTATAGTTTAGTGATCCCAGCCTGAACCGTGGAGCCAGCTTACTCCGGCCCTCCAGTTTGTATTCCAGTTTGCAGAAAAAGCCCGGCAAATGGTCGGTGGCTTCAAGACCGATTGTTGGAAAAAATTGAGAATTGCCAAACCTTGGATCGATCGGTTTAAATTGAAACTTGAATTGATTTACGCTCAAAAAATCTCTTTTAAGGCCTTCAGAAGATGAAGGAAATAAAATGGTTCCAGTCTCAACATGTACCGGCGTAAACTGAGCAAACGAAATAGTCGCTTGAAAAAGAAAAATGAGAAGGATCAGTTTTTTCATGTCTGCAGCACACCTGTATTAAATGGTTCGATCGGTGCATGATTTGATGCTTCGATGGACCGGGAAATAAAACTGCGTGTTTCCCGCGGATCGATGATGGCATCCACCCACAATCTGGCGGCAGCATAATACGGCGTGGTTTGCTCGTCGTATCTTGATTTTGTCTGTTCGAATAATTTCTTTTCTGCTTCGGGATCGGGCTTGTGACCCTTTGATTCGAGAGAAGAAACCTGAATTTGTGTGAGCACTTTGGCTGCTTGCGCGCCACCCATGACAGCTATGCGTGCAGTTGGCCAAGCAGCAATAAATCTTGGATCATATGCCTTTCCGCACATGGCATAATTACCCGCACCATAACTGTTGCCGGCGATAATCGTAATTTTTGGTACTGTACTATTAGCTACTGCATTGACCATTTTTGCACCGTCCTTGATGATGCCTCCATGCTCTGATCGTTTCCCGACCATAAAGCCTGTAACATCATGAATGAAAACGAGCGGGATTTTCTTTTGATTGCAATTGAGGATAAAACGCGTCGCTTTATCAGCGGAGTCTGAATAGATCACACCGCCTAATTGCATTTCGCCTGTTTTCGTTTTCACTACTTCGCGTTCATTGGCAACGATCCCGACAGACCAGCCATCGATGCGTGCGTAGGCGCAAAGAATTGTTTTTCCATAAAGCTCCTTGTACAATGTCATTTCTCCACCATCCACAATCTGCTTCAGGACTTCGAGCATGCTGTAAGGTTTAGATGGATCTTCGGGCATGAGGCCTAAGATGGAGTCTGTATTTCCTGGCGGGTCAACCGGTTTTTCGCGATTAAGACCGGTGACATGCATAGGACCTAATTTGGAGATGAGGTCGCGGATCGTTGCAAGACATGTCTGATCGTCAGGCATTTTGTAATCTGTTACACCGGATATCTCGCTATGAGTAGAAGCACCACCGAGAACTTCCTGATCGACATCTTCTCCGATAGCGGCTTTAACGAGATATGGACCTGCAAGGAAAATAGAACCCGTGCCTTCGACGATCAATGCTTCATCTGACATGATCGGGAGATAAGCTCCTCCTGCTACACATGATCCCATAATCGCTGCGATCTGAGGGATACCCATCGAGGATAGTTTTGCATTATTTCTGAAGATGCGGCCGAAATGTTCTTTATCGGGGAATATCTCGTCCTGCATCGGAAGGAACACACCCGCACTATCAACCAGGTAAATGATCGGCAGTCTGTTTTCCATGGCGATTTCCTGCGCGCGGAGATTTTTCTTTCCGGTGATGGGAAACCATGCTCCGGCTTTCACTGTCGCATCGTTCGCAACAATAACACAGGTG
>JANMVA010000423.1:0-2247 GCA_031392195.1 Saprospiraceae bacterium
TGAGAGTGTTTTTATACTTTAATTATCGGTACTGGATTAAACTTGGATTTCTCGATGGCCGGAGAGGTTTGATATGGCATTTCCTTCAAGGGTTATGGTACCGGTTCCTGGTCGATGCCAAAATATTTCAGATCCAATGGATAGCCCGTAAACGGGGGAAGTCAATTCAACAAGTCATCAGTGAAGAGTTCGGGAATTGAACAATTATCTATTATGCCTGACTGTCGCTGAAGATGTGATAGGAATTAGATAGAGAAGAGATGTACATTTTAGGCTTAAACGCATATCACGCTGATTCATCAGCTGCATTACTCAAGGATGGTGTATTGATAGCGGCCATTGAAGAAGAGCGATTCACCAGAGTTAAGCATTGGGCAGGTTTTCCGGCACAAGCCATTAAGTTTTGCCTTTCGGATGCGGGGATTACACTCGATGAGGTAGTCCATATTGCTGTTGGCAGAGATCCGTCTGCTAAATTTTACAAAAAGATTCTCTTTGCAGCCACTCATCCCTTGATTGGTCTGCAGGCCATCCGGAACAGAGCTAAAAATGCGAGGGAGATTATTTCATTGGCAAGCGAGTTTAAAAAAGTATTTCCGGACACCAATGAGTCTTTAATCAAAAGCAGGATCCATAATGTAGAACATCACCGTTCGCACCTGGCATCTGCTTTCTTTGCATCGCCTTTTGAAGAAGCAGCACTATTATCCATCGATGGTAGTGGTGATTTTACAACGACGATGTTGGGCATAGGCCGGGGAAAGCATTTTGAAGTTCTTTCGACGATCGACTTTCCTCATTCGATCGGAGTTTTCTATTCGGCATTTACACAATACCTCGGTTTTCCACATTATGGAGATGAGTATAAGATCATGGGACTGGCACCTTATGGCAAACCATTACACATCGATAAGCTGAGGAAAATCGTAAAGTTGAATGAGGATGGATTATTCCGTTTAGACTTAAGTTATTTCAGAGTTACGAAAGGGAATATCATTTCCTATGGCGACGACCATATGCCTGTGGTAGATCACCTTTACAGCGATAAAATTGTTTCGTTGTTTGGTCCCTCAAGAAAGGGCAGTGAAGAGCTCACATCGTTTCACAAAGATCTTGCTTCATCTGTTCAGGCATTTACAGAAGAAATTATTTTTCATTTGTTGAAAGGACTTCACACACGAACGAGTATTTCCAATGTGTGCATAGCAGGCGGTGTCGCACAGAATTCGGTAGCGAATGGAAAAATAACAAGGAATACCCCCTTCAAAAAAGTGTATATCCCGAGTGCCGGACATGATGCAGGGATTTCCATGGGTGCTGCACTGTATGTACACAATCAAGTATTGGGAAATTCAAGGTTGTCGGCCATTGAAAGTGCTTACACAGGCAGCAGATATTCCAATGATGAGATAGAAGCACTATTGAAAAAGGAAAATATCAGCTACAAAAAATATAACGATGAAGAATTATTCGAAATCGTTTCTGATCAATTGATCAATGCCGGAGTGATTGGTTGGTTTAATGGAAGAGCGGAGTTTGGTCCACGCGCACTTGGAGGAAGATCTATACTTGCAGATCCCCGCAGGAAGGATGCGAAAGAACTACTCAATTCGAAAGTAAAACGTCGTGAAAGCTTTCGCCCGTTTGCGCCTTCTATATTAAAAGAACACGTTGGTGAATTTTTCCAGTTAGTAGATGATGTACCATTCATGGAGAAAGTTTTTCCGATCTGGCCTTTGAAGCAAGATGCAATACCAGCCGTAACACATGTAGATGGCACAGGAAGATTGCAGACGGTGGATGAAAAAACGAACCCGCGTTATTACAGGCTGATTAAAAAGTTTTATGAGAAGACCGGTGTGCCTATTTTGCTCAACACCTCATTTAATGAAAATGAGCCAATCGTCAATAATCCGAAAGAAGCACTGGACTGTTTTTTGAGAACGCAAATGGACATGCTGGTCCTGGAAAACATGGTCATCGTCAGAGAAAAATTAAGATAAGTGTCAGTCTCCTCTGATTCCACACCACTTGTTTCAATTATTACTACTTCGTACAACAGTGCATCTACCATTGCTGATACACTCCATTCAGTTGCCAGCCAGGGTTATCCCAACATTGAACACATTGTAGTGGATGGTGCATCAAAGGACAACACGCTTGAAATCGTGCGCTCATTTCCGCACATCAAAAAACTGATTTCAGAAAAAGACAAAGGCCTTTATGATGCCATGAATAAGGGATTAG
>JANMVA010000562.1:0-3814 GCA_031392195.1 Saprospiraceae bacterium
GATGCGCGGCATATTGATGGCGAGCATGATCCTGGTCGTGATCTGGTTTTTTGTCTTCGGGATTAAAATCATGAAGGATTGAAATATTTTATCCTGGCCGGCGAAGCCCGTGGCGATAAGCAGGCAGCCTTGCTCTGCGCATCCATCTATAAGTATGATCCTCAAGCTGTGTTGAAAGGGTGGGGTGGAGAAGCAATGATCGAAAGCGGTGTAGATATCACAAAACATTATCGCGACCTTGCCTTCATGGGTTTTGTTGAAGTGATCAAACACCTTCCTGTCATCTTCAAAAATTTCCGTCTTTGTAAAAAGGAAATCATGGAGTTCCGGCCGGATGCATTGATCCTGGTGGATTATCCGGGATTCAATCTACGAATGGCTTCATGGGCATTCAAAAAAAATATCCCTGTTTATTATTACATCTCCCCTCAGCTATGGGCCTGGCATACTTCAAGAGTATATAAAATCAAACAGGCTGTGCGCCGCATGTATGTGATCTTGCCATTCGAACAGGAGTTTTATAAAAAATATAATGTCGATGCTCTTTACATAGGTCATCCATTGGCAAAAGGCATCAGGGAATTAAAGGATAGTTCAATTGAGATAAAGAAAGGAAGCATTGCACTACTGCCGGGAAGTCGCAAACATGAAATAGACTTGATTCTTCCGGAGATGGTAGGGTTAGCAAAATTGCTGCCGGATTATAGTTTCCGAGTAGTTTGTGTTCAGCATATTCCTGTTTCCATCTACCGGGATATTATAGGTGATCAAAGCAACATCCTGCTTGTCGAAGGTCAAATGCAAATGATTCTGCAGGAAAGTGAAGCTGCAATTGTTACTTCCGGAACAGCCACATTAGAAACGGCATTGATAGGCACTCCGCAAGTTGTTGTATATAAGGGAAACCCTCTTTCGTATACAATTGCTAAGCGGCTCGTGAAGGTGCCCTATATTTCGTTGGTCAATCTGATCTCCGAAAAAGAATTAGTACCCGAGCTCATCCAAAAGGAATGCAATGCATTAACCATGAAAATCAATTTGCTTGAAGTTTTAAGCGCCGAGAGAAATCAATTCATCCGCAAGGGTTATGAAGAAATTCAACAGAAGTTGTTGAGTGGCGGTGGGTCCGATGCAGCTGCTGAGGATATTGTTATGAATCTCTCCAAATTAAAAGGGTAAACCTCCATGGCCAGATACAGGATTGAAGACAGGCTCAAAGAATTTGAATTTTGTGGAAGAGAGCTTTCATGGCCGGTGCACCAGAATGACGAATGGGGGATGATTAAATGGCTTCTGGATTTCAAATTATTCAAAAAGGGCCATAGACGTAAGGTATGTCCGCTTATTATTCTGAAACACGATGAGCTTGAACTCACAAGTGTATTCGACTACACCTATACGATATCATCTCAAAATTCCAGCCGAACATACAGACAGACAGTTTTCTTCAGGTATTCAAAAGCGTTAGCCTTGCCGCATTTTATGATGATCCCTGAAAAATGGTGGCACCGGCTCGGGACATATTTTGGGATGCAGGATATTGATTTTGTCCAGTATCCCACCTTCAGTCATAATTATCTGTTGCAAGGCAAGGATGAAGATTACATCCGCTACCACTTTGATCACCCGGATCTCATTCGCTATTTCGATCAGCAGGGTTTTTATAGTCTCGAAGGCATGAATTACCTGATGGTACTATATATCCACAACATGGTCTTGCCGAAAGAACAAATGTTGCAACTGGTCAATATTGGAAACCGTATTCACAATTACCTGGCTGGTAAAACACCGGATATTGAATTACCGGAGTTAATAATGGATGACCTTCCGGAATAAAATAATACTCTGTATTAGAAAACTCAAGATGCGTCTAAAAATCTTTTATTGTTTTGAAGCCGCTGATTACGCTGATTTTCGCTGATTTCATTTGCGTGATATCTTCTTGGGATCTTCAACAACATTACCGATACCTTGGGTTGATCTTCAACAAGAAACAACACGCTAATTGGTTTTTAGGAGGCGGGGGCAAGCCCCGCCATTACTCCCTGCTCCCTGCTTTTTATTTACCTGCCATCTTCTTCTTTACAGACGCAGGCATGCCACCTTCCAGAATTTCTTTGACTTCTTCCAGTGTCAGTTGTGCGGCTACTTCCTGAGTCATTCGCTCTCCGTCGATCTTTGGGATACCGACTGACTTTTTGCCCTTGCGGATAAATGGTCCCCATCGTCCGTTTTCGATCGCAATTTTTTCTTTATCCCATTGCTGGATGTAGCGGTTGGCTTCTTTTTCCAGTTTAGCTTCAAGCAACTCGATCACTTGCTTTGGTGTGATGTCATCCGGATCGATCTTTTTTGGAATATTCACAAAGGTGCCTTCCCATTTGAGGAATGGACCAAAACGCCCTTTGCCTTTACTCACCGGTTTATCTTTGTATGTGGCAATCGGTCTGTCTTCATGAGCTTTGGCTTCAATGATCTCAATAGCCCTTTCATCAGTGATCTCCAGTGGATCTTCGCCACGGGGAATAGAGATAAAAGCTTCACCATGTTTTACGTAAGGACCAAAACGACCAATGCCAATCAATACTTCTTGTTCCTTGTATGGTGACAGCGTTTTTGGCAACTTGAATAATTCTACTGCCTCTTCTAATGATATAGTTTCAATGGATTGACCGGGTCTAAGGCTTGCAAAGCGTGGTTTCTCATCTTCACCCATTTCTTCTCTGGTTCCTATCTGCACGACAGGTCCGAATCGCGTCATTTGCGTCAGGATTGTAAATCCGGTAGTAGGATCTGTTCCCAAATCCCTTCTGCCTCTGACACGACCTGCTGTGTCAAGTGTCTCTTCAACAGTTTGATGGAATGGTCCATAAAAAGATGCAATCATCGTATTCCATACGAGATCACCTTCAGCGATGATGTCAAATTGTTTTTCGATGTCAGCCGTGAAATTGTAATCCATCACCTGGCTGAAATTGTCATTGAGAAAATCAGTCACCAGCAAACCCATATCCGTTGGCACGAGGCGATTGGAGATCGCACCCGTCATTTCGGTTTTGGTTTCTTCTGTTACTTCTTTTCCCGTAAGCGTGATCACCGAATAAGCTCTTTCGACACCGGGGCGATTATCACGCACGACATATCCTCTGTCCTCTTCCATGATCTTGCTGATCGTCGGTGCATATGTGGACGGTCGTCCGATCCCCAGTTCCTCCAGTTTTTTGACAAGCCCTGCTTCCGTATATCGTGCAGGTGGTTTTGTATATCGCTCAGTGCCTGTCATCTCCTTCAACACCAGCGCCTGGCCCTCCGTCATCGGAGGCAGGATCGCAGAGTCTTCATCTTCCTGCTCATCATCCTGGTTTTCGGTATATAGTTTAAGGAATCCATCAAATTTGATGACCTCACCACGTGCAACCAGGAATTCATTCTTATGTGTGGAAACAGAAATATTGACGACTGTTCTTTCAAGTTTAGCCTCAGCCATCTGCGAAGCAACTGCACGTTTCCAGATCAACTCATATACGCGTTGCATATCACGATCACCATCCTCTATGACTGGGTTCTCCGGATATGAAGGACGAATAGCTTCGTGCGCTTCCTGTGCATTGGCTGATTTTGAAGTGTATTGGCGTGGTTGAACGTAAGCAGGTCCGAATGTTTTAGAAATTTCTGCAAGGATTCCCTGCTGTGCTGTTTGGCTCAGGTGGACAGAATCCGTACGCATGTAACTGATATAACCGGATTCATACAATTTCTGTGCAGCAGACATTGTCCGTTTTACATTGAATCCAAGTTTGCGGCTTGCTTCCTG
>JANMVA010000617.1:0-6137 GCA_031392195.1 Saprospiraceae bacterium
TGAATTGATCCTGCAGCCAGTAACCGAATGGATTTTCGGCATAGGTGAATTTGGAGCCGTACACGTGAAGGCATAAATAAATGCAGATCAGCAGGAAGCTCAGATCACTGAACTGATACTTTTTATAGGTCCAGATGAGAAATCCAAGAAAAGCGAAAACCAGGATGTTTTCCAATATCCAGTTAGAGAGATCCGGTGTCCCGACAAGGGAGTAAACCCAGACAGCCAGGAAAACGACTATAAAAGCCTGAAGCCAGAAATTCTTTAAAAGGTGATTCCTGTACGGAGAAATAGCAATGGAAAATGCCATGATCGTTGGTTAGTCTCTTCTGTTTTGAATAGAAGTGACAAATGTAAAAGATATTATACAAATTTAGCTGAGCTTGATAAAACATGATGACTCAAGTTTTATCAAGCTCAGCTTAATTTATATAGTGCTATTTATTTTATGATTTCCCGTCCTCAGGCAATTTCTTCTCACACTCCCCTTTGGTGTATTGTGTAATACCGGAACATTGGGCGACACATGAATTGCCATAAGTCTTATTGTTGCATCCGCACACGGGGTCGTAGATCTGGATGCAAACACAATCTTCCTTGATGTTTTCGATGCACAATGCCTGCTTATCACATGCAGTCATTGAGAAAACTGACCCGATAAGCAGGCATTGAATAAATCTTTTCATAATGACAAATGTATCATCATTAAACGAGTAATCATAAAACAAGTTTTATGAAAAACCTCTAACTCTTACACTCGCCTTTTTTGAATTTAACAATACCTGAACATATAGCCTGACAAGCGTTTCCATAAGTAACTCCGTTACAACCACATACAGGATCATATTGGAGTGTACAAAAACAATCAGGATCGATCACCTCAACACAGCCTGGCTTAGGTAGTGTATTTTTCGAAAAAATACCTGTAAGTAACAGGATACCCACAATCACTTCTTTCATGATGTATTCATGTTTGGTTCATTCATAAAACCGTTGTATCGAAGGATGGTTTGGAATGTGGGGTTGATTCCGCTATTGATGTAATGGAAAGCAATAATTATGTAACTAGACAATAAAGAAAACGATTGCCTGATTTGAACAAATCAATCAGAAAGTTTGCCGGATTACGAATAATTATTTAATTGAACTTTCGAATTTAAATGTTGAGATGCCATTTAATGACATCTCAACAATAGCTTAAAATTCACAATTATTACATCTTCGATGCCCACCATCTCTTCGACTTCCATCCTGCGAGGTACATGACCGGGAGAATGACTAGCGTGATAAATGTGGCAAATCCGAGACCGAATATAATCGTCCATGACAACGGGCCCCAGAATGCAACTGAATCTCCACCGAAATAAATATTCGGATCGCCTTCTGCAAATAGTGTGGCAAAATCAATATTAAATCCAACAGCCAAAGGAAGCAATCCGAGCATCGCAGCAAAAGCTGTCAACAACACCGGTGTCATCCTGATGCGTCCGGCTTCGATCAATGCAGGCATTACCTCAAGACCATCGCCCCGCAATTTATCCGTAAACTCTACAAGGAGAATCCCGTTCCGCACGACGATACCCGCAAGAGCAACTACGCCAACCCCCATCATGATCACGGAAAAATCCATACCTGTCAGCGCTGTACCCAGCAGTACTCCAATAATCGCAAAGAGCACTTCTGTCATGATGATGATCGTCTTGCCAAAAGAATTGAATTGCGTCACGAGAATGATCAGGATGAGGAAAATAGAAATCATCAGCGACCGGCCCAGGAAGTTAAATGCATCCAGCATTTCTGCGTCTTCGCCGGCAAAACCGACAAAAATGCCATCCGGTGCAGGAACTTCTTCTACTGCAGCCTTAACTGCATTGATCACCTCCGTTTGCTTTGGTTGATACTCGGCTGTTATGTTTGAAGAGATTGTAATCATTCGCTCCTGGTCTTTGCGGCGAATACCTCCAAATGTATTTGTATATCTCACATCCGCAAGTGATGCCATCGGCACGGAACGGAGAAGACCTGAATTCATATCCCTGAAGGTGATATTTAGATTTTCAACGGCATTAATATTCTGTCGCTGATCTTCCTGCAGTCTTACAATGACAGGGATCTCATCTTCACCATCGCGGAATTTAGTGGCTTCTTTTCCAAGTATGGCAGTCCGGAATTCCGATCCGATCTGTAATGTGCTGATTCCCTCGCGGTTTGCCCTTTCACGATCGATGTCAATTTCAATTTCAGGTTTACTGACGATCAGGTCACTCTTCAATTCTTCAACACCCGGAACAGCAAGTGAATCGAGATGTCTCTTTACCAATCTTGATGTTGCGATGAGCTGATCGAAATCTTCCCCACGTATTTCAACTGAGACAGGTTTTGGGGTAGGTGGTCCACCTTGTTCCTGATCAACTACAATTTCAGCCCCCGGTATAATTCCTTTCGTTGCATTCCGGATGACGTCGAGATAATCTTTGGTGCTGACACCATTTCTTCTGCCGTATTCAACAAAAGCAATTCCTATTTTTCCTTTATTCGAAGTCGATGACCTGTCTGTCGGATCCTCTGATGCCCCTAGAGCTACGTTGGATATCACTGATTCGACAACCGGGTTATCCTTTCCAAGTGTTTCGATCACTTTATCTTCCAAAACGCTCGTCAACGAATCAGTCACTGCCACATCCGTTCCCACGGGAAGTGTCAGATACACGAAAATGAAATTGGGATGACCTTTTGGAAAAAGAACAATATTCGATTGTCTCATGAATGTGATCATCACTGAACCAATCAATAAAAACACGATACCGATGATCATTTTCCAGGGATGCCTCAATGCCCAGGTCAGAAACCCGGCATACCGCCTTTGGATTGATGGCCATCCTTTTTGCTGAAACCATTTCACTCCTTTTGAAATGAAATATTTATACAGCACTCCAAAAAGAACGCACGTGATGACGAAATTTCCCATACCAATGCTTCCGGACATGTAGAATGATAGCGTCGTCAGGATCAGTAACGAGTATCCAAAAATCCTTCTGCGCTTTTGTTTACGCGGATCTCTCACTTTGCCTTCGCGTTTTGGATCGCCCATAAACCATACAGCAAAAACCGGATTGACCACATAGGCCACAACCAATGATGCAGTCAATGTGATAATAACTGTGACAGGCATGTAGTGAAGGAATTATCCAAAAATCCCACCCCAGAAAACATTTGTTATAAACGCTGCTAACGTTGTAAGCGTACCGGAAATCACTGGTAGGAAAACTTCCCCCGCAGCTTTTTTAGCAGCCTGTATGATTGTCAGATTTGTTTCGGTGTGATAAATCCTGTGCGTATTCTCCATGACCACGATCGCATCATCTACCACAATTCCCAGGGCCAGGAGGAAGGCGAACAAGACAATGAAGTTGAGTGTGTATCCAAGGAAAGGAAGCAACATAAACGCGATGCACATCGATAACGGAACTGAAAGCGCCACGAAAATGGCATCTGTCAAACCCATGAAAAACATCAGGATAATCGTAACCAGAATAAAACCAATGATAATCGTGTTGATCAGGTCGTGTAATGATACGCGGGTTGCCCTGCTCTGATCTCCGGTAATCGTCACTTCCAGATCATCCGGAAATTCATTTGTCTTGAGATCATCAACTAAGACTTTTATTTTATCAGAAGCTTCGATCAGGTTTTCACCTGTGCGTTTGATGACATTCAGGGAGATGACATTACGCTTATTGAGGCGGCTGAAGCTTTCCTGCTCTTTGTGTCCCATAACGACTTCGGCTATGTCTTTCAGATAAAGGAACCCACCGGTTTGCGAGGAGATGATGATGTTCTTGATCTCTTCGACATCCTTAAAGTCTCCGCGGATCGACACGGATCGAGTCATCCCACCGATATCGACATTACCTGCAGAAATGGTGGCATTCTCAAACATCAGCGCATTTTCTACATCGCGGAAGGTGAGATTAGCTGCAGCTAGCTTATACTTATCGATATTAACCTGTACTTCCTTGTCGAGTGCACCAATGATATCCACGCGTGTGATTTCCCACATCTCTTCGATCTGGTCCTGAACTTTCTCCGCATATTCCTTGAGCCGATCCAGATCATAGTCACCAGCGATATTCACGCTCATGATGGGGATATCCGAAATATCGAATTCCTGAATGGTTGGATCTTCCAGGAGATCCGTGGGCAGATCACGCTTTGCTTTATCGACACCGTCTTTTACTTTCTGCTTGCATTCAGCAACATCGAGATCTGTATTGAATTCTACAATGATGGTAGAGAAGTCCTGCAGCGATGTTGAAGTCACTTTCTTGACACCGGTTAAACCTTTCACCTGCTTCTCGATTGGTTTTGTAACCAATTGTTCCATATCGGAAGGAGAAGCACCCGGATAAATGGTAGTGATGAAGATCTGGGGAATGACGACATCCGGGAATTGCTCCTTCGGAATGGCCATGTACGAGAAGATGCCCGCCAGTGTGATCAATATCGTCATGATAAGGATCGTCGTGCGATTATCTATGGACCAGGATGATAATTTAAATTCTTTCATAAGTTGGTGATAAGGTTTTTGGGAAACCGGAAACGATCACTTGGTTGTTTTGATCAATGATGAGATGAGGTTAAAGAGTTACGACAACAGTTTCTCCTGTATTTACATCCTGAAATCCTGTCGATACCATCATATCACCAGGCTTTAATCCTTCAAGTACTTCTACAAAACCGTTGTAGTTCTGGCCCTGCCTGATCTTTACGCGTTTGATCACTGCTTCCTGGCCATTGCCGGTTTTCTCAGCTATCGTCACAAAATCACCGTCTTCTCCGGATTGGATCAGGTTGACAGGAATGGAGATCGCTTTTGGATTTTTATAATCGACAATCTTCATGACTGCGATCTGGTTGGCACTGTAATTTCCTTTTCCTAGCATCGCTTCAACTGTAAAAGTCCTGTTAGTCGGATTGATACTGCGGCTCACATAATTGATGATTGTTTTTACTTCACTTTTTGTGTCAGGGAAATAAACAACAAGAGAATCTCCTTTCTTCACCTTTGAAGCATAAGCTTCTGTGACTTCACCCGTGATCTTGAGTTTATTCAGATTGATAATGGTGGCTAACGGAATACCCGGTGCAATAGCCTGCCCCGGTCTCAGCATCACATTATCCACAGTTCCTGAAGTAGGTGCGTAGATCCTTGTCATACTCCAGGTTTCCTTCAGCGTGGCGATTGATCGCTCAACAGATTCCTTATTGCTTCTAGCCTGAATGAACTGCACCTCCGAACCAATATTCTGATCCCAGAGAGCTTTCTGACGATTATATAGATCAGTGGCTACTTTGAGTTGACCTTCGAGTTCTGCAAGACTTTTGAGCATCACACCATCGTCTACCACAGCGAGCAGTTTTCCTTTGCTGACGACATCTCCATTCTTCACATACACCTGCGTGAGTGCTCCCGGCATGCGTGAAGTAACGGCAACGCTTTCATCTGCATCGACACGTCCCTGCAGGTCTATGTAGTGATAGAAAGTGGATGATTTAACTTCTGCAAGTGCTACCGTCCGGAATTTCTTTTCGATGACACCTGATTCGGCCAGTTGGGTTTCCAGCGCAGTGATCTCTGCTTCGATTTGAGCTTTCTGTGCTTTAAGCTCTGCAAGCTTTGCTACCGGATCTTCAGTGGGCTTTTTGGCGCAAGCGATGAAGATGCTAATGATGAGGATCGCTGATAAAATGTTGATCTGAGAAAAGGATCGCATGGTGTATATGGGTTTGGAGTTAATTCAATTAAATTTTACCTAATGCTTTCTTAAGTGCTACGATTGAACTCAATAATTCAAATCGTGCGGCAACATATTGTCCCTGTACCTGGTAGTAAGCGGCCTGAGCTTGTGTCACTTCGAAACTCGAGCCAATACCTGCCCTGAACTTGGTCAATGAAGTATCATTTATCTTCTGTGCCAGTGCCAGGTTTCTTTCCTGGTCTTCGACTTTCTGAAGAGCGTTCTTGTATCGGCTTCGCGCATTTTCAATTTCAAGATCAAAGCCTTTGAGCATCATATCCTGCTGAATATCGACCTGCATCGCTGCGATCATCGCACGCTCCTGTTGCGCTTTAGATA
>JANMVA010000625.1:0-2354 GCA_031392195.1 Saprospiraceae bacterium
GCCGTTTTTGCTATCGCTTTGATGAGTGCCGTTACTCCGGTATTGGAAGCTTACAAAGTAGGTGAGCAGGCCAGCGACTTTTCACTGAAAAATGTGGATGGGAGCATGGTATCACTGAAGGACTACAAAGGAGTGAATGGATATATTGTTGTCTTCACTTGTAACACATGTCCTTATGCAGTGATGTATGAAGACAGGATCATACAGTTGCACAATAAGTATGCTTCCCAGGGTTATCCTGTGGTGGCCATCAATCCAAATGATCCAACCGTAAAACCGGGTGATGATTTTGCAGGCATGGTTGCCAGGTCAAAGGAGAAGAATTTCCCTTTCAAATATTTATTTGATGATGGGCAAAAAGTCTATCCAAGCTTTGGAGCAACGCGTACACCTCATGTCTACTTGCTGGATGCTAACAGGTATGTCCGTTACATCGGGGCTATCGATGATAATGCACAGAATCCATCCGAAGTGAGTATCAAGTATCTGGAGAATGCAATTGCTGCATTGAAAGCAGGTAACAATCCTGATCCTTCAGAAACGAAGGCGATTGGTTGTACGATCAAAGTGAAATCATAATCAGCGATCAAGAGCTGACTGAAAATAAAAAGCCTCGTTCGGAAGAACGGGGCTTTTTATTTATTAGGCGTGTTGTTATTTTTTATCTGTAGCACTTTCGTCTGGTCCCGGGCTATCGCTCAATCCTTTATGTTTTAATTGCTTAAACCTTCCATTCAGTTTCAACTGGTGCACCAGCAACCATTCAATTTGTCCATTGGCGCTGCGGAATTCGTCAGCAGCCCATTTCTCAAGAGCATCATAGACGTCTTCATCAATTCGCAGGACAAATTTTTTCTTCATTCAGCAATCATTATTTGAGGAATCGTGGATTGAAATATTCTGTTCATTGCTGCCTTAGTATAGTGAGCCTGTATTAATCACAGGAGTTACGTCTTTGTCACTGCAGAGCACGATCATCAGATTACTGACCATAGTTGCCTTACGTTCTTCATCGAGTTCGACAATTTGCTTGCCGGACAGATCATTTAAGGCCATTTCCACCATGCTGACTGCGCCTTCGACTATCTTGAACCGCGCGGCAACGACGGCTTCAGCCTGCTGGCGTTTTAGCATGGCCGCAGCGATCTCCTCAGCATAAGCCAGGTAACCTATACGTGCTTCCATCACCTCAATACCCGCAATGTGGAGACGCTCGGAGAGGGATAACTCAAGTGAATGATTGATTTCCTGGAGGCCTGATCTCAGCGTTACCTCTGACATATCATCATCAAAGTTGTCATAGGAATACTGTCCAGCCAGACTGCGGACAGCGGAATCGCTTTGCAGCTTGACGAAACTGGCATAATCGTCTACTTCAAATGCAGCCTTGTACGTGTCCTGAACACGCCACACCGTGATGACACTGATCAGGATCGGATTTCCTCGTTTATCATTCACTTTGACCTTTTCACTTTCAAAGTTCCGGGCTCTGAGGGATATAGCTTTCTTGCCATAGAATGGATTCGCCCAGAAAAACCCATTCTGCTTGACCGTTCCTACATACTTTCCAAACAGGGTCAGAACCCGCGAACTATTGGGGTTGAGGTAGAAAAATCCTGGTGTGATTAGGAAAAAAAGGATGGAAGCGGTGATTCCCAGTAGGGGATTAAGAATAAAGACACTATAAACTCCTGCCCCTAAAATGATTAAGAGGATAAAAAGAAATAAATAGCCGGATAGTGGTTTGTTTAGCTTTTCCATTGGTTGCGTTTTGATATTAAAATGATATCACAAATATATAATCCAAAATGATTCGACGCGAAAAAATCGACGAAAATGGAAAAATTGATCGCAACCGCACCTAAAAACCGCTGCAATCCACTAATAACCAATTTCTTAGGTCAGTGTGGCACACCTTAGGTGTGCCACACCTAAGGTGTGCCACACTCACGAAATCATGGCTAATTATGTAGGCAGGATTCTACCTTTGGCGGGTGAAGCGATTCATCCTCCTGATTAGTTGGGCCTTTTTATACTGGACGTGCTATGACCGGCCGCATTTTGAAGTACTCGATATGAGGCCTTACGGCCTGCCATTGGAAATCCTGGTTCCCGATACTGCCCGTGTGATCCGGAAGGAATATGACATTATGAATGATATTACAGTCAGAAGCGGAGCTGAATTCAATATTCAGATCTTTCAGTCTGAGGCTACTCATTCAGATGCCCGTGCCATTAAAGCGGAGCAATTGGAGTCTATCTGGCAGGATCCGAATTTTATTGAGCTTGCACTGGATGAACCTCAAGGGTTTATTTTCAAAAAATATGGATCGGAAAAAGGGGAAGATTTTGAT
>JANMVA010000062.1:0-7381 GCA_031392195.1 Saprospiraceae bacterium
GGTGTGCCACACCTATGTGTGCCACACCATGTTTGAATAAGGCTTTTTGGGCTAGGTTTTCAATTTCAGGTCGTCCACATCATTCACCCTTAGGCATAAGATCCCAGCCAGGATCATTGATATTCCACCGAGAATAAGAGCATGAACTGCTGACGCATCGAAAAATGTCTTGATCAGGAAGCCGAGGAGGGCGGCTGCCACGATCTGAGGAATGACAATGAAAAAATTGAAGACTCCCATGTAGTATCCCATTTTATGTGCGGGGAGAGATCCTACCAACATGGCATATGGTACAGAAAGAATCGATGCCCAGGCGATGCCCACACCGACCATGGAAAGGACCAATAATTTTGGATCGGGTAGAAAATAAATGGATAGCAAACCCAATCCTCCACAGATCAAGGCAATCATATGTGCAACACGCCTGTTGGTCTTTCGCGCAAGCACAGGAAGTCCGAATGCAACGATCGCAGCCACACCATTATAGATACCCATGCACAATGAGACCCAATCCGCTCCATCATTATAGAGTTTAGATGTTGTGTCTGATGTGCCGTACAGATGACTTGTCACGGCTGAAGTGGTGTAGATCCACATCGCAAACAATGCAAACCAGGAAAAAAACTGGACGACCGCAAGTTGCTTCATCGCGGGAGGCATGTGCTGGAGATCCTCCATGATGACAACAAAGCCATTCCTTGCTCCCATCGTTTTTCTGAGAAATCCGGCTACTAAAAAAAGGAGACCTATAATCAATGCACCTGCAGAAAATAGAAACAGCTCTTTGGGAAAATCACTCAATCCAAACCAGACTGTCAATATCATTCCCAGGATGACCAGGATAACGCCTGTCTGAAACGATTTGACATTTTTATCTGCAGATAAATCAATAGGATTATTCTTTTCATCTACATCATCATCCTCAGAAAAAGCCCCAAGCTCAACCGGTGAATATTCTTTGGATCGAAAGACAGTCCATAACACAGCTATGAGATAGACAATGCCCCCGATATAAAATGACCATTTCACCGAGTCCGGGATCACACCTTCCGGTGCCTGATTGGATATGCCCAACCAGTTGGTAAATACATAAGGTAATGAGGATGCCACCACTGCACCGGTACCGATGAAAAAACTCTGCATCGCAAATCCGGTCGTACGCTGACTGGAATGCAAATTATCGCCAACGAATGCGCGAAAGGGTTCCATCGAAATATTGATCGATGCATCGAGTATCCATAACATACCGGCGGCGAACCAAAGTGTCGGTGAATTGGGCATCACGAATAATGAAACGGAAGCCAGTACGGCACCGGCGAGAAAGTATGGCCTGCGTCTGCCCAGGAAATTCCATGTACGGTCACTGAAGTATCCAATGATCGGCTGCACGATCAATCCGGTCAATGGTGCTGCTACCCAAAGTATCGGAATGTCATCCACTTTCGCACCCAGCGTTTCAAAGATCCGGCTGACGTTGGAATTCTGCAGCGCAAAGCCAAACTGGATGCCAAGAAAGCCAAAGCTCATGTTCCAGATCTGCCAGAAAGAAAGGGTAGGTTTTTGTTTCATTACTTAGGCGATTGACATCGACTAATGTAATGAAACTTTATTTGCTGATGTGCTGATTTCCTGATGTGCTGATTTCCTGATGTGCTGATTTCCTGATGTGCAAATAAAAAAATATAAGCACATAAGCTCATGAACACATTTTTTATTATTTTTAATTTGAAAACAAAAACTCTCACCAGTATTTCTTTCCTAAGGAATCAAATCTTTTCAGGGAAGGATTGCTAAACTATTTCACCATGGAAACTAAACCAAACCTGATCGTTGATCTGACGATCGAATTTTCGCTTTTACTGATTGAATATTGTGAAAAGCTTGAAGAAGACAGAAGATATGTCATCAGCAATCAATTACTCAAAGCCGGAACGTCTATTGGAGCTAATGTGCATGAGGCACAAAGTCCGGAAAGCAAAGCTGACTTTATCCCTAAGATGAAAGTAGCTGCCAAAGAAGCGAATGAATCGGAGTATTGGCCTATCCTATGCAAAAGATCCTCGGCTTACCCAGATTGCGATTACCTATTGGAAAAAGTTACTGTTATCCAAAGAATACTATCCAAAATAATTAGCTCATCCAAAATAGGATTACGGACGAAGATTCAACTTTGGTATCTATCCATTTTCACATAAATACAAAAAACTGAGAATCGGGATCAGCAAATTAGCACATCAGCAAATAAACACATTAAGTGAAACTGGAATTAACTTCTAGGTAGCGGAGCATTCTTCGGCGGCAAAGTCTCCTTCAGCCATCCATAAAACTCACGCTGCCAAACGAGTGCATTTTGTGAACTGAGCACCCAGTGATTTTCTTCAGGGAGAAAGAGCAGTTTGCTCTTGATACCTTTAAGCCGTGCTGCCTGGAATGCCTGTAATCCCTGTTCAATAGGAACGCGATAATCTTTGCCGCCCTGAATGATCATGATGGGTGTGTCCCATTTGTTGACGTAATTGATCGGATTGAATTTCTTGTAAGATTTCTGTGCGGCTTTGTTTTTCTTGTCCCAGTATGGTCCGCCCCAGTCCCAATCAACAAACCATAGCTCTTCTGTTGTCCCATACATGCTGCGCATGTCGAAGATGCCGTCATGTGAAATAAAAGTTTTGAAGCGGCCATCGTGCATGCCCGCCAGCATGAATGCAGAATATCCGCCGTAGCTCGCACCGACACATCCAAGCCGGTCATTATCTACAAATGGTTCGCTCTTCACCGCATCTATGGCGGAGAGATAATCTTCCATCACCTGGCCACCGTGATCTTTGCTGATCTCTTCATTCCATTCAGTGCCATGACCGGGCATCCCGCGCCTGTTAGGTGCAACAACGATGTATCCCATGGAAGCCATCAATTGAAAATTCCAGCGGAATGAATAAAACTGTGTTAACGGAGACTGCGGCCCACCCTGGCAGTACAATAGCGTCGGATATTTCTGGGCAGGATTGAAGTTCGGAGGATAGATCATCCACACGAGCATTTTTTTATTGTCTGTTGTTTTTACCCATCGTCGTTCGGTTTTGACCATGGCAATGTTTTTATACATGTCATCATTCACATGTGTCAGTTGTTTCATGGTGCCGTCCGTGATGTTAACGGAGTACAACTCATTTGCATGGTTCATGTCTGAGCGTGAAACGATAATTGTATTTCCGGTCTGACCGATGATGCCATTAATATCAAAATCGCCAGAAGTGATTTGCCTTATTTCAGGCTCATAAGTGGTCTCTTTAAATCTTTCGACCACAAACAATTGCATAGTGCCATTGATGGGGGCGAAGAAGTAAAGTTTTTCATCCTCATCTCCCCAGCGATAGCCTTCCACATGAATATCATCCCGGAGGCCTGTAAGATTTGTTGTGTTTAAATTTTTACCAATAATGAGATCCTGCTTGTCCGATTCAAATCCATCACGGCGCATGCTTAAAAAAGCCATGCCTCCATCTTTTTTGAAAGTAGGGTTGATATCATATCCATCACGCGTTTCCGTCAGGTTCGTTGTCGTTCCGGTGGCAATGTCATAATAATAGAGATCGGTATTCGTGCTCACCGCGTAATCAACACCATATTTCTTTTTCGTACAATAGACGAAACCTTTACTGTCCGGAGCCCACACATAATCTTCATCTCCGCCAAATGGTTTTTGTGGACAATCATAAGGTTCGCCTTTCATGACATCGATTTCTTCGGTTGGTTTTCCGTTGACCATTTTGGAAAGAAAAACATGATCATAAGATCCTTCTTCCCACGTGTCCCAGTGACGAACAGGAATATCATTAAAAATGTAGGCATTTGATTTGGTCAGCTCGGGATAGAAATCGGTGCCCAGGGTTTTGACAACTTTGACTTCCTTATGTGAGAGCATATATTTTCCATCCGGGGAGATGTTCTTGTCTGGCACCGGGTTGTGCGTGATCTCTTTGGCCGTTCCTCCTTCGATGGGGATCTGGAACATCCGGCGGGTTGATTTATTTTCTTCGGCATTGGGAGTGCTCACTGAATAGATGACAAATTTAGAGTCATCCGTCAAGCCTAGTCCTGAAACACGACCAAGCTTCCAAAGCAGTTCTGGAGTCATTGTAGTCTGAGCCTGAAGCTGGCTGCCAGAAAGAATAAAAAGGAACAATATGAATCGACACATTATCTATGAAATTTAGGAAAACGAAAGTAGTGATTCTTTGAAGGAAGGGTAGTTCCACTTTCGACCGAAAGTGTCAGATGGACTTCAAAAGGATTCTATATTTCCTTCAAATATTTTTTAAAGCTTCACGATTTGTTTAGAAACCATGCTTTTACCATCAACCAATACACGCACCACATATTGTCCTTGGGGCAGCGTGTGTGTGGAAAAATTAAGACTGGCCTTGCCGGGATAATTGGCCGGCCCTTCATAAAGAGTTTTCACAATTTTTCCTGAATGATCGAGCAATGTAACGGTATAGTTTCCACCCTCCGGATTATCGATATCAATCTGCACATAATCATCCGTTGGATTTGGATACGTATTGATCGCTACTTTATCATTTGAATGATGGGTAGCTGTTGACTCCTCCTGTCTTGCCAGTTTAGCAACCCAGGCTTCATTAGCATAATTGGTGTTGCCATAAGACATCGATACCCACAAGCTACCAGGCTGATGATATAATCGTTGTATGCCTACGTAGTCACCCCATCTTTCAACTTGTTGTGTGAGCATATCGACCGCGCGTTTTCCTTCTTTCACGGTTAAGAAGTCACTGTATTCACCAAGACCATTTGAATAAATAGCGGAAGCACCGGGGTGCCTCGTTTTCGATGCATGACTCATCACGATGATGGCATCCTGTTCGGTTGTATTACTGCCTGTCCATGCCAATCCTGGATAACCCAAATAATCAGTCGGGTGTCCAATGATGACACCGGTAGCGGTTTGGGATGGATCTACTGTTTGCAACGTACCGTGATACACACCGGATCTGCCTGTATTAAAATCCATGGTATTGCTCACCCATTGGATCTGTCCGTTCATTTCAAATCCATCAAGGACTCTCGCATCATTTGTATCAAGACTATCGCGCGTCTGCACAGCATACGGTGGAACGCCATAAGGCTGATCCAACACTCTGTATTCTATATTAAGCTCTGCATTCGGATCATCCTGTTGGCCTGTTAAATGCAGGAAGAAGATAGTATCATTCGATAAAGCAAAATTGCGGTTTGACAAAAAGTACATATCTGTCGGGAGACTTTCATCTGCATTTCGGACGGGCATGATGTTGCGCAACAAGCGTCCACCAAAACTGATGTCTGTCCATACACGTCTGTTTAACAACTCACCATTATACCCATTTTGTTTATTGATCTGATGGATCTGTGTGCCGTAGAAACCTGTTTGCCATGAACTATCAGAATGAACTGCATTATATGTCAGAAACAATTCTGTATCTGTGATCGCAATCATCGGATAATCGGCGAATGTGTTGTCATCATTCAGGCATCCGTCTAATGCGTATAGGTGCCAGTTTCCTTTGGGGTTATTAGATTCACTAAAAGCAAGTACGATCTGGCTATTGTTACAATCACTTCCGTTGATCAAAACCAAAATAAACCTGTCTGCCTGCGGATCATAGATGATGCGGGGATCAAAAAACCGATCAGAAGTTCCGACCGTCTCATAAAATTCGGCGAGGTCATAAGATCCTTCCCAGAATCCAACAGTGTTCGCTACGAGCATGTGCACATTGATCGTGGAGACAATTTGTTCGGCTTCATTGACGGCGAGATGATTATCGAGAGGTGTGCTGGAGATTAAATTATTGCCTGTAAATGCAGTGACAAGTTCTGGTGGAGGAATTGCTCCGCGCTGTTGAACCATTACTCCTTCTTTGACAGGTGTCGCCAGTTGAGCTGCCAGTTTTTGTTTTCTGAGATAGGCCCTCATGGCAGTTTTGCCCGATGGGTGAGGAGCTTCAGTATATATAATGTTGAAAGCAAATGGATCATGGAACTGTTCCATATTGACTTTGGCTTTAAGCTGATCCTGGTAATTGGTATGTGATTGGGCATTCAACCTGCTGGTCGTCAGGACCAGAAGAAGGCAGGAAAGAATGAGGAAGAAGAAATGGCGCATGGTGAAAGTCATTTAAAAAAGCAAAAATCAGAGGGCTAATTTACTGAATTTGAAGGAAGATTAAGGACCGCTTACATAGCTATTCAGTCATCTAATAGCCAGTTTCTGTTATTCACGCACTCCTTCTTTTGAGATTTCCATCGGGCAGCAACCTTTGCTGCTAGGGCAGATTATCGGGCGTTGGCTTACTAATGAATTGATCATCCGTCACACTTTAAGTAATCTTTCATGTCTTAAAAACTGCCTTAGTTCTATTGCATTATAAAACACATTAACTCATTCCGCTAAATCTTGTCAAGATGAAGAAATATTATATCCATTTTATAAGCATAATGCTGCTCTTTATCATCTTCTCATCTCGAAAGCCATGTGCACAGCAGCTTAGCCCATTCGTCATTAGCTCCTCAGGGGGCATGTACACTAACGATTCTGGCATGCTGAGTTTCACTACAGGTGAAATGGCTGCAGTGGAGACATTTGCAAGCGCAACCAATATTCTAACGCAAGGGTTTCAGCAATCATGGGATTTTGGCGTTGCGACTGATGAGCAGCCCGATACGAAATTTTCGATCAGCATTTATCCAAATCCTTCGGATGGCAATTTCAACATGATGACTACATCTGGAAAGCAAGTAGATGTATCCATGAAAATCATCAGCTTGCTCGGCGTGGAAATTTATCGGGAAGACTTTTACCAGGAATCGAAAACAAATATTCATCCAATTCAGCTTTCCGGCATTCCTCAGGGAATTTACATGATCATGGTTTTCGCTAATGATAAAAACACAGGCGAAGAATATCAGTTTGTGACAAAAATTAATATCGCCCGCTAGGCACTTATTCTAAAATTAAAAATGCAGAAGATGAAACTGATCATACTTATTCTCATGACAAATATTTCTTTGTCGGTTTCCTTATTTGCACAATCTCCACAGGGATTAAACTATCAGGCCGTTGCCAGGGACAACGCCGGAATTATTTTACAAAACAAGGCGATCAGTATTCGCTTTACTATTACGAATCATCTCGAAGGTGTTGTCTTGTATCGTGAAACACAAAATGCAACGACTAACCAATTTGGGTTAATCACACTCACTGTCGGAAAAGGAACTGCGGTCTCAGGCATATTTTCTTCAATCAATTGGGCTGATGTTACGCCGTGGTTGAAGGTTGAAATGGATGCTGCGGGTGGAAATGCATTTATCAATATGG
>JANMVA010000052.1:0-6421 GCA_031392195.1 Saprospiraceae bacterium
AAACCCACCTCCCCTGTTTGCAGGAGATTCGGGGCCGCCAGCCCGCAGGCCGGTGCACGACCGGCCGCCGGTTCAGGCGCGCCGGGGCATCAGCCGCTGTTTTTTTTGGGATGAATGTCAAGCTACCCTTTGAAGGTATCAAGGGAGCATTTTACATTATCTTGATCATGGCCGGATCCTTCAGTTTGTTTCTCGTTTGGTTTTTCCGACGTAAAAATCTCTTTTAGAAAGGGTTCTGATGGGATGGGTATTGCAACTCGCATTTTCCCTTAGAAAAAAAGTGGATAGGTGGGTGGATTTATGGCTTTTTTAGACCTTTTTTTGGCTTTACACAGACTTGATCCTGGATTTTCAGAAAGTTTTACACACCGCTGTACTTTTTTTAAGTGCGTAGGCTCCACGATTTCAATATATTATATATTTTCTCCACATGATGTGGATAAAATGATTTCATATTAAATAAAAACTTCATTTATTTAGAGCCATCAAATCAGGGGCGCATCCGTATCCAACCAAAAGACGCCTTCACCCCTCGGTTTGACTACCTAAAATACATTAGGCATTCAGTACCTACCTGAGAAAACTGATCAAAAATCGGTTTTCAATCGGGAAGTTGCTGTCTCCGGGTTAAAACGCCCAAAGAGATAGCTGGGGGATCGTCGCCTCTGTTGTGAACGGGATTTTGACTTGATAAAGAACCAATTAAATAGTAAACAGAATGATCAAAGAAGATACAATTGTCCATCAAACCGAGCCGATTCTCCAGGATAATCCCGGCCGGTTTGTCATTTTCCCTATCGAGCATCACGATATCTGGCGCTTCTATAAACTATCCCAATCTAATTTCTGGACCTCAGAAGAGATCGATCTTTCCCAGGACCTTGTAGACTGGAATAATAAGCTCAATGATGATGAGCGTCATTTCATCAAGCACGTCCTCGCATTTTTTGCCGCCAGTGATGGTATCGTCAACGAAAACCTGGCCGAACACTTTCTGAGCGAGGTGCAATACACCGAAGCCAAATTCTTCTACGGTTTCCAGATCATGATGGAAAATATCCATAGCGAGACCTACAGCCTTCTCATAGACACTTATATCAAAGATCCAAAAGAGAAAGATTTCCTTTTCAACGCCGTGGATACACTTCCGTGTGTGCGGAAAAAGGCTGACTGGGCTCTTCGCTGGATCAGCCAGGGTAATTTCCAGGAAAGACTGATCGCATTTGCAGCCGTTGAAGGAATTTTCTTTTCTGGTTCTTTCTGCTCGATCTTCTGGTTAAAGAAACGTGGCCTGATGCCCGGACTTTCATTCTCCAATGAACTCATCTCACGCGATGAAGGAATGCATTGTGATTTCGCATGCCTCCTTTATAATAATCACATCAAAGACCGCCTGTCTGCCGATACTGTCCGCAGTATTATCATGGACGCCGTCACCATTGAAAAAGAATTTGTCAGCGATGCCATACCTGTGAAGCTCATCGGCATGAACTCCGACCTGATGTGTCAATACATCGAGTTTGTAGCAGATCGCCTGTTGACAGCTCTCGGATTAAATAAAGCATACAATACAGAGAATCCATTCCAGTGGATGGAACTGATCTCGATCACCGGTAAAACTAACTTCTTTGAGAAGCGCGTCGGTGATTACCAGAAAGCAGGTGTCATGGGCAACCGTGAAGATTCTATTTTCTCGATCAATGAAGATTTCTAGCCAACTATATCAATTCCCCCTAACAAAAGATAATCCCTCACTACCATGCAAGTCATCAAACGAAATGGAAAACGCGAAGAAGTAAGCTTTGACAAGATCACAGCCCGGGTCAAAAAACTGGTTTATGGACTGAGCGATCACGTCAACCCGATCAAGATCTCGATGAAAGTCATCGAAGGTCTTTATGACGGTGTCAGCACCTCAGATCTCGACAACCTCGCTGCGGAAACAGCCGCAACGATGGCCGCCGTTCATCCCGATTATGCATTACTGGCCGCGCGTATCGCCATTTCAAACCTTCATAAGAATACTAACAAGTCTTTCACCGAAACCATGGAAGGCCTGTACAACTATATCGACCCGGTTACCTATCAAAAAGCCGGTCTGATCAGTGATATCACCATCGACGTCATCCGCCGTCACGCAGACACTCTCGATAGTGCCATCATTTATGACCGCGATTACAGCTTTGATTATTTTGGTTTCAAGACATTAGAACGTTCCTATCTCCTTCGTATGAACGGAGAAGTTGTAGAGCGTCCACAACACATGCTGATGCGCGCATCAGTAGGCATCCATGGTGAAGACATCGTATCAGCCATCGAAACCTATCACCTGATGTCAGAAAAATGGTTTATCCATGCGACCCCAACACTTTTCAATGCAGGCACTCCAAAACCTCAACTGAGCAGCTGCTTTCTATTGAGCATGGTGGACGATAGCATCGAAGGCATCTTCGAAACATTGTCCCGTTGCGCAAAAATCAGCCAGAGTGCCGGTGGTATCGGTCTGAGCATTCACAATATCCGGGCAACTGGTTCTTATATTAAAGGAACAGGTGGTACGAGCAATGGAATCATCCCGATGCTGAGAGTATTCAATGACACAGCTCGTTATGTTGACCAGGGCGGAGGAAAAAGAAAAGGTGCGTTCGCTGTGTATATCGAACCATGGCATGCCGACATCATGGAGTTTCTTGAACTAAAGAAAAACCATGGTAAAGAAGAAAACCGTGCAAGAGACCTATTCTATGCATTGTGGATCTGCGACCTGTTTATGGAGCGTGTGAAAAACAATGAGAACTGGTCACTCTTCTGTCCAAATGAGGCTCCGGGATTGTGCGACACGTACGGAGGTGAATTTGAAGCACTGTATCACAAGTATGAAAAAGAAGGCCGCGCACGCAAAGTGGTAAAGGCACAAGACATCTGGAGTGCTGTGATTGAAAGCCAAATCGAAACCGGTACTCCTTACATGTTGTACAAGGATGCAGCAAACAAGAAGAGCAATCAAAAAAATCTGGGTACGATCAAATCTTCCAATCTCTGTACCGAGATCATGGAGTACACATCTAAAGATGAAGTCGCTGTATGCAATCTCGCATCGATCGCTTTACCCAAGTATGTCAGCGATGGACAATTCGATCACAAGAAATTATATGAGATCACACGCGTCGTCACACGCAATCTCAACAAGGTGATCGATGTCAATTACTATCCGATCCCTGAAGCAAAGAACAGTAACATGCGTCACCGTCCGATTGGGATTGGTGTGCAGGGATTAGCAGATGCGTTTATCCTGATGCGCCAGGCTTTTGACAGTCCTGAAGCACGCAAGCTGAACAAAGAAATATTTGAGACCATCTATTATGCTGCATTATGTGAATCATGTGCTATCGCAGAGAGAGATGGAGCTTATGAAACATTCCAGGGTTCTCCGGCCAGCCTTGGTGAATTACAATATGATATGTGGGGTGTAGAGCCTTCTGATCGCTGGAACTGGGCTGAGTTGAAAGCAAACATTAGCAAACACGGTTTGAGAAACAGCTTGCTTGTTGCTCCGATGCCTACAGCTTCCACAAGTCAGATCCTCGGTAATAATGAATGCATCGAGCCCTATACAAGTAATATCTACACACGCCGCACATTGAGCGGAGAATACATCGTGGTCAACAAGCATTTGCTCAATGACCTGATCCGTCTCGATATGTGGGATGAGGAAATGAAAGAAGCATTGATCGTCAGCAATGGTAGTGTGCAACATATCGAAGGCTTGCCACAAGAGTTAAAAGACAGGTACAAGACTGTTTGGGAGATCAGCCAGAAAGCACTCATCGACATGGCTGCAGACAGGGGAGCATATATCTGCCAGAGCCAGAGTCTCAATCTGTTTGTTGAAAATGCAAACATGGGTAAGTTGTCCAGCATGCATTTCTACGCATGGTCAAAAGGTTTGAAGACGGGTATGTACTACCTGCGTTCAAAAGCTGCAGTAGATCCGATCAAGTTTACATTGAGTGATAAGCATCAGCGTAAATATGTGCGCCAGGATACGATGGATCAGCTGGACCTGCCATCTGAGATGCCGAAGCAGAATGGAAGTAGCAATACATCGATGGGTTCGAATCTCGATAGTATCAATCCGATGTTAGATATGGATGTGGCGAGTGGACCGGTGTGTACGATGGAGGAGGGGTGTGTGATGTGCGGAAGCTAGCGCTTCGAAAGGAGCAAAGGAGCAAAGGAGCAAAGGAGCAAAGGAGCAAAGGAGCAAAGGAATAAAAGTGTAGTGTGCGGGGCTTGCCCCCGCCTCCGAAGTACCACAGAGGAAGTTGAATTGAAGTGAGTATCCTGTTATCCAGGGCAAGAATTGAAACTAGGAGTATCTGACAAATTCAATAATAATTCAACGTTAAAAGGTGGGGCACGCAGCGAAAGTTGGGTGCCTTTTTTCTTTCCGTTATATAAGGGGTGTGTGTATTAATTGTATTTAAGTCATCTTAAAGGAAAACCCGTTAATGAAAACGAACATTAATTCTATCCTCTGTTTTATCATAGTTGTTCAAATATCCTGCAAGTCCGAATTAACTTCCGTAATTTCTTATGAAGAAGCTTTAAAGGTTTGTACACCAGACACAATGAAAATGTTTGGGTTGGAAAATGATACAACTTTTATCCCTTATTTACCAGTCAATTGTATCGTAGGCGCTCAGCTTCCTGCATTTAGTGGAATGACAATGGATAGTGTTTCTATTGATTCCATCTATTTAGAGAATAAAGTTACTGTCATCAATTTCTGGTTTATCGGATGTCAACCATGTGAAGCTGAAATGCCTGGTTTAAATATGCTTGTGCTAAAGTATAAGGATCAACCTGTCAACTTCCTGGCGATCAGTCGTAACAGTCCAACACACATCGAGGATTTTTTAATCACAAATCCATTTAACTTTGATCATATTGCATACGGCGAACCCATCATAGTTGGAAATTTTAAAGCCAGTTGGGGATACCCACTTAATATCGTTGCTGACCGGAATAATAAAATAGTTTATGCCAATAGCGGAGGTAAAACCGATAGCACAGCTGTTGAAGAAATTCAAAGACAACTGATTCCGGTGATTGATGAAGCTTTGAAAGGAAATTAATTTTTCTAACTTTGAATCAATCATGTTAAAAATTTCAAAGACTATCTTACTACTCATCAGTATTCTTTGGATGTCGATTGAATTGTATAGCCAGAAAATAGATTATCGTGACATCCGGGATAATAACATGAGCTTGACCTGCGGTCCCAGGATCGATTCTTCTGATGTTTATGGATCCCTGAGGAGACTGGAAGCACTGGATACAAACCAAATTGGAAAGAACATTCACATGTACTACGAAGACCTGGGCATTTGTTACTGGATGGCATCAAGCAAACCAGGAACTAATTATTTGCAAAAAGCAGTGGATGCAAACCGGAAAGCTCTTTATCACAAACCCAAAAGCACAAGAGCGATGTGGGACCTTGCGTTTGGTTATGCCAGGCTCAATGATTGTACAAAAGCGAAGCTTTACCTGGGGCTTTATGAGAAGCATACCCCAAAGAAATATTTAGGCGAATCACATGATAAAGAGGTGGCGCAATTGCTGGTGTCGTGTGAGTAGGTGTATGTCGCTTCGATCCCGATCCCGATAGCTATCGGATTAATTACGGCTCTAAAAATATTAAATGACATTGAGTCGAACGAAATGTTCTGTGTGCCTGGGGGTGTGTAAATATTATTACTTCAGCATCATTACTTTATTTTATTTTAATTCCATCATTTAAAATTCCCCAAAATGAAAGCCTTCACCTTACTATTTTTTGCCATTCTGGTTTACGCATGTCAGGATGTAAAACCAGCAATATTGACTTATGAAGAAGCCTGTAAGAACTGCAAGAGTGAGTGGATAATACTTGAGAATGGTGACACTCTCGGAATGACCTCGAAGCCTGATTGCATCCACGGTGCATTGCTTCCTTCATTTTCAGCAAAAACAATAAATGATGTTGTCATCGATTCAACTTATTTCGCTGATAAAGTTTCCGTTATTAATTTCTGGTTTATCGGGTGTAAACCGTGCGAGGAAGAAATGCCAGCTTTCAACAAACTTGTTGAGAATTATAAGAATGAATCTGTTCAATTTCTGGCAATCAGCCGAAACAGCCCGACACATGTCAATGAATTTCTGGCAGAGCATCCATTCAATTTTGAGCAGATCGCTTATGGGGAGCCATTGATCAGGGGAAATTTCCAGCACAACTGGGGATATCCTTTCACCATCGTGGCAGATAAGAATTCGAAGATCATTTATGTTAAGGATGGTGGGTCGGCAATTGAAAAAGTCGAGGCTGAATTGACAGCGGTGATCGATAAGGCCTTGAAGGGGTAGCGAGTGAAGT
>JANMVA010000229.1:0-7133 GCA_031392195.1 Saprospiraceae bacterium
GGGCGCTAAGATAGGAAAAGCAGGGAGCATACTTCGACCATCTTTAACTCACCCCTGTGCGACAGCTCAACCGTGGGGCAGGGAGTATGGAGAAACTGTATTGGCGGGGCTTGCCCCCGCCTGGGTAAATACTGTATGGAAGTCCCGATCTTGCAAAACACAGTTTTGCTGACACTCCAACGTAGGTGAACCTACGCTGAACGCACACATGCAAAACACAGTTTTGCTGACACTCCAACGTAGGTGAGCCCCCGCTAAACGCGCACATGCAAAACACAGTTTTGCTGACTCTCCAACGTAGGTGAACCTAAGCTGAACGCACACATGCAAAACGCAGCTTTGCTGACCACAACGTAGGTTAACCTACGCTGAACTCACTATTAGTACGTAAACATTTTATGCGTCGATGGCTCATTCTCTCCAACCTGGATACTGAGTATGTAAATGCCCGGTGTAAACCGCAGGTTGTTCAACGCATAAGCAACGCTATTGGGTGTGTCAACACGCTCCATGACTAATTTGCCGGATATGTCAAACATTCTTATTGTTACTGCCTGATTGACCATACTGCTGAAGCTGATCATGATCTTATCCGTAAATGGATTCGTCAATACTTTGTGCACCAGGTCAGGGTCCACATCTCTGCGGACGACAATGGTGTCGGAGAAGAATTCATAATGATATCCAATATCAGGATTATCATTGGTCACTTTGATCCTGTAGTAAATCAGATCTCTAAGACTTTGATCTACTCGTGTATATTCCTGAGGGACCGTGCTTACAACTCCGGTTGCATTTAATGTAGCAACATGTTCAAATCCAAATCCGGTGAATGAGCGCTCTAGTGCAAATTGTTTTGCCTGGAATTCAATACCTGTTGTCCAGGTTAAGGTGATATCCTGTTCTTCATCATATTGAGCAGCAAAAACCGTTATGGTCGTTTGCAGGGGACCTTGATACTTGGTCACTTCAAAATCATCAATTACGAATCCTTGTGCCTGTCCAGTAGCATCCGAACGGAAAACAAAACGGAAAGAAACCCTTTCCTCACCGGCAAGGAAACTGATATCCTTGACATAATGTGTCCAGCCTACCTGGTTGTTAGTGAAATAAGCTTTTCCTTTTGGCCATGCCCCGTCATCGAGGTTTGAATTGAGATAATTGTACCAGGCCGGATCATCTGCTGACCCTAATTGCTGCCAGGTAGCACCGCTATTCAATGAGTACTCTATCTGGAATCCGTCATTGCGGTTTTGGATCGCAAACTTGGTCCAGAATTTTAATTCAAATAGTCCTGATTGGCTGAGATCGTATTGGGGTGTATAGAGTTCGGCGCGTGTATTGTTCGCATAAAGGTTGACATCTCTACCGAGTATCCATGCGTTAGTGCCACTGTGTGTACCTTCTTTGCCGGGTTTTGTAGAAGACCCTCTTGAGAAACCGGTACCGGAAACAGTATATGCAGCAAAATGCTCGGGACTTGATTCAAAGTCACCGGTGTATCCAGGTTCTGATTCCTGATAAGGAGCTGGCAGATATGGTAAAACTGAAATGGTCCTTGTAATTTTTAGATCAGGATCACCATTGATAGTGAGTTCAAAGGTATAAGTGCCCGGGTTGTCGAATGTATGAGTGAACGTTTGGGCATTTGATATCGAGTTGCCATTCAGCTCCCATTCATATGATTGTGCATTGACAGAAAAAGAACCATCAATCAGGATGGGTTGATCTTCGTAGGCAATAGGTTGTGTAATAATGACAGCTGCAGGAGCGGAAAAAACTTCAGTTGTAATAAGTCCCCTACCGTGTGTTGCAGCTAAAACAGTTTTATCGCTATCACGCATGACTAACATATCAACACGTACAAAGGGCATTCCATTATCGGGATTAGAAGGCATCCAACGAGTCGAATCACCATTTATATTATCAGTAGTCCATACACCTGCTTCAGTAGCAATAATCGCTCTTTTATGATTAGCAGGATCGAACATGGCCCATCGTACAGGCATGTCCGGAAGATCTCCTTCGATGGATATCCATTCTGCTCCTCCATCCTCTGTAACATGAACATTCTCAAGATTTCCACCATAGTTGAATAAACTGACGATGATGTCATTTGAATTGCTCTTGTCCATGTACACTGATGAAACTCCCGAATTGAAGTCGGCGATGCGTGTGCCGGTGACGTTTGTTCCGGTATGAGCATTATTGATCCTATACACTCTGCCATCTTCTCCTCCAAAAAATATCCGGTTCGGATTATTAGGATCTGCCTTAACTGCAGAAACCTGGAAATTCGGATCACCATTTATCTTGACTTCAGTCGTGGTTCCACCTATAATCCAGCGGAAAAATCCTCCACTGTTTATCTGACCATAAAGAATATTTGCTTCATCATCATAACCTGAACGGTTTATAAAACTCCCATTGACAGCAGCACCTGCACCAAATTCACCACCACCGTCAAGAGATAAGCCATAGTTTCCATTTTGTGAAGAAACAATCTGAGTATCCGGTTCATTTTGATCAATAAAACAAAATACCCCATCTCCACCCCAAACCGAATTGGCGGGTGAGAGTCCTGGTTCTGTTATTTGAAGTGTATTATTATCCTGTGTTCCACCAAGAATGTAATGAGAACCTGCATTCGGGTGAATAGCTCCGGCGTAAAACTGGGTAGTTACATATCCATCATTTTTATTTGAAATAGTCTGACCTCCATTTATACTCTCCCAAATGCCACCATCATTTCCAAATAAAACTCTTCCCTGCCTCTGGGGATCAAAAGTGACATTGTGCTGGTCAACATGCAAATTTCCCGAAATCGGAGTCCAGCTTACTGCCTGAAGCGTGCTTTCAAAAACCGGTACACCACCTGCTATGACGCGATTACAATTAAACGGGTCAACAGCAATATCTAGATCATACCATGCCTGTCCATTCGTAAAGTCCTGTCCCGGCATTAAACCAGGAGAAGAACGACCGACCCATGTTTCACCGCCATCAGTTGATACATATGTATTTGAAGCTCCTCCATTTACACTTCCCAGGACATAGACCATCGATGCATCATTCGCACATACGCTCATTTCTACGCGGTTCAGATCTAAGGGAAAGCCCTGTTTTGTGGTTCCAATATTTGTCCAGTCACCACGGTCACCAGTAAATGATTTAAAAATGGAATTTCCATTAGATGCATAAAAGACATTGCCTGTCTCCACATATTGGAAATCATAAAAGCTGTCATCGGTTGCACCTGAAAGTGATGTTCCTAAAACTTTTAACCACATCTCTCCTCCATCCTGGCTTCGAAACAAACCGCCATCATGTGTAGCTGCATATAAGTCCCCATTCTTGTGAACAAAGATTTCATGTGTGTTTCTGAAATTTGCATTTTGGGTTGATGGCAATAAAATCCATTCAGCACCACCATCAGTTGATTTGAATATTCCGATACCCGCTATCGCATCCAGATTCGGATAACCTTCTCCTGTGCCAACATAAATGATATTGTGATTATTAGGATCCTGGGCGATAGCTCCAATGGAAATGTTTTCCAATTGATGCCCCATCTTAACCCATTGCGCATCGGCTTGCGAAATATCTTCTGTTCTCCATACACCTCCACCGACTGCCCCAACCCAGACTCGGTTTCCCGATGGGTCTGATGCATCTATCATGATAGCACGAGTACGGCCACCGATATTATTCGGACCACGTTCACGCCAAACTGCTTCGGTCAGGCTACCGTTAAAAGAGCGGCTGCTTTTCTGCAATGCTACACGCGCCTTACCGATCTCGATCGCTTTATGGAGCTTTTCATAAGGAATGTATCCCAGGTCAACATCTGAAGAGGTCTTTTTCAGGTCCTCGAAGTAGCCTTCAATACGTTCCTCTTTGGATGATTTTTTTACCGGGGTTGGTGTTCCTTCCGTGAATTGAAATTTGTAAATCAATAAAGCCAGGACACCGATGGAAAGAAATAAATAGAATTTGCGCATTCGAAGGAAAGATTGGTCTTAGAATTAAAATCAGCTTTTAATCATAGTTGATGTACAACGTCTTGCAGAGGAGGAGCGATCAGTGGGGATGCTTTAAATCAGGAAATCCCTTTCCAAAATCAAACTGCATCCACCTGGAAATGATCATTTGTACGGCCGTATAAAGGTAGCAAATGCAGATGAAAACAAGACTCCCCTTTCAGCACAATTGACATCTAACCGCTAAGACTGCAGTTAACATTTACCCGGTTGGGGATCCTGCCATTATTTGCCCCTCCCGAAAGCTGCCATCTCGTTGACAAACATCCAGTTACCGCTGACATCCAGATACCCCCCGCGCGGAAAGACCTTAAGGAAGACTTCATCCCTGAATGTCAACGAGTTCTTAATGTCAGGTTCGAACCTGCTGAGTCGGTTATAAAGTAAAAGTCCTTTGGGTTTGAGTAATCTTTTCATGGACAAAAGAGCTGATTCAGACTCCAGTTGTTTCGGGATCTTGTCACCTACAAACACATCTGAACAGATCATGTCGTACTTGCCATGGTGCCACTCCAGAAAATCACCTGCGTCCGCGGTAAAAATCTGGACATTAATTCCTTTTGGCCGCAGCACAAACTCCATGGCCAGCTCGATGACTTTCTCATCAATTTCAACCGCAGTAAACTCAATGTCCTTCTTAAATTTTGAAGTAAGCATATCCGGGATGCTTCCCAATCCCAATCCCAATACCAGACAAGTTTTGATCTTATGGCTCTTCCAGTCTAATTGCTCGAAAGCCTTGCGGTAATTAGAATACAGATCACCAAAGCTGTAGATAGCACCATGTGTCACAAGTTTGTACCGCCCACGATGCAATAGGATATTCAGTCGCTGATTGTGCTTGCTGCTGAACTGAGCGACAGGCAACTCGAACAGATGGCTGAGCCAGCGCTTCATCAGATGAGGGTGACTCATCAGATTACCGGTATGAGGCTGAGAGATTGAACACGTGCCTGAGGATATCTTCATCCTGCTGAGAAAGGATCGTATCCCTTCGTCCCACTACTTTGCGGGCTGTGTTAAGGGCGTCATCGAGTCGATGTGTGATAAAACCGGATGCACCTCCCCATGAGAATGAAGGAACAAACTTGGGTGGATATCCGGCGTCATAGATATTAGCTGCCACCCCTACTATTGTACCCGTATTAAACATGGAATTAATGCCGGTCTTGCTGTGATCACCCATGACCATTCCCAGGTATTGCAATCCTGAGTCACGCATAGTCTGTGTGGTATAATCCCACATCTTGACAGTTGAATAGTTGTTTTTCAGATTCGAGACTGAGGTACCTGCTCCCAGGTTGCACCACTCGCCGATGATTGAGTTTCCAAGATATCCATCATGGGATTTATTAGAATGTCCAAGGAAAACTACTTCCTTAACTTCTCCTCCCACCTTACATTCCGGACCGATTGCTGTCGGACCGTAGATTTTAGCACCAACTTTTACAATACTTCCTTCTCCAATGGTCACCGGGCCACGTATCACAGCACCTTCCATGATCTGTGCATTTTTGCCAATATAGATAGGGCCGGACTGGGCATTGAGAATAGCACATGTAACCTGGGCGCCTTCTTCAAGGAAAATATTATCCGGAGCCAGAACTTTGTTGTGTTTGGGAATTTCCTGGCTTATCCTCCCAGTGGTCATTATCTGGTAGTCGTATTCGATCGTGGTCCTCAATGAGAGAAACAGGTCCCAGGGGTAGGATAAGTGTATAAAAGGGGTATCATTCAGTTCGATTCCGGCAATTTCATCAATTGATTCTTCCTTGAAAAGATGCTCAAACTGCATCCTGTTGAGCCGTGCGGCGATCAGTTCGCCATCTTCCATCAAAGCCTCATTGGGATCGAGTTGTTCGATGAGCTTTACCAGCCTGTCATTGGGCATGACGGCCCCATTGATGACGAAGTTGTCATCTTCCAGGACCATGGGATATTTTTCGCTGAGGTAGTCGGTGGTGATATAGGATGCGGAGCCATGGAGAAGTTTCTCCCAACGCTCTTTGATGGTCAGGATTCCGGTACGGATATCTGCGACAGGGCGGGTGTAGCTCAGAGGCAACATCCGTTCCCTGGATTCGTCATCAAAGAGGATGATGTTTCGCATAGTTGGGTCAGTCGCTAAATGAAAAAAGCCCCAGCAGAACCGGGGCTTTTTGATCATTCACTTTCTTTTTTTGCAAATTTGGAATTAGCAAATTTCTTATTGAATTTATCGATTCGCCCGGCGGTGTCAATAAACTTCATCTTACCGGTAAAGAAGGGGTGAGACTGGCTTGAGATCTCAAGCTTCACAAGGGGGTATTCCTTGCCATCTTCCCACTTAATCGTGTCTCTTGTCACGGCGCATGACTTCGTCAGGAACGCGAAATCACAGGAAAAATCCTTAAAAACAACATACCTGTAATTGGCCGGATGAATCTCTTTTTTCATTGCATTTTTAATAATGGACCGCAAAGGTATGTTTATTTGAAATTTCCCACAAGAGAAGTGACATAATTATTTAAAAACTTGGCGTTTATACCACTAACCTCTATAGTTCAATCCCGGGAAAAACGCATCCCTGAACAACCGGATCCGGGGATTCCTTCCGGGTTCGCCCACGATTGCCACCACATCAAACCTGATCTCCCATTCGTACCGGACAGAACGCATATAGGCCATGGCCGCATCGATCAGGAGCCTTCTCTTGCGGCGGCGGACCATTTCTTCGGGTTTTCCAAACTCTGTATAGGACCTCATTTTCACTTCCACAAAGACCAGGATGCCGTCCTCTTTGGCGATAATATCGATCTCGGCATTCTTAAAACGCCAATTGGTGGCCACTATCTCCATCCCCTGCTTTTGCAGGAATTCACGGGCGATAGTTTCGCCCCACTGGCCGTTTTCGCGCTGGATACTCATGATTTCAACTGGTGTTATAAATATCATGAAAATTTTTCAACATGATCACAAAATGAAATGGAGAGTAATCAAAAATGGGTACAAAAAACCTCTATAACTCGCTGACCCACAATGCCTCCGGACAGTGTGGCACACCTAGGTGTGGCACACCTAGGTGTGCCACACTGGCGGGCAAGGCGATATTTG
>JANMVA010000230.1:0-3783 GCA_031392195.1 Saprospiraceae bacterium
GTATCAGGAGAAAAAAGAAAAAGAAGCACGACTCACGGAAGCTGAACAGAACTACTACGATCAGCGAAATGAGATCAGTGCAGCAGAAGAGAAAATCAAAGGCGTAGACAAACAACGTTCTGCTCTGCAATATCTCATCAATGAGATGAAAGATCATCACAATCAGCTAAAATATCGTCTCATCGCTATTTCAGAACGGATGCAGGTTGAATTTGGAATCGGGTTGGAAGAGATCACGCCTGATCACATGAATGAGGATCTTCCTCTTGACGAGTTGGAAACCAAAGTCCAGCGCCTGCGTCAGCGTCTGGAAAATTATGGTGAGATCAATCCCATGGCGATTGAAGCTTATGATGAAATCAAATTGCGATTCGATAACATCAACACCCAACGGGTAGATGTAATGAATGCAAAAGAATCATTGCTGGCGACTATAACAGAGATCGAGCATACAGCTACCAGCCAGTTTTTAGAGTCATTTGACAAGGTGCGGGAGAATTTTATTGATGTCTTCAGAAGCCTGTTCACTGATGATGATACATGCGATCTTGTGCTCGTCGATCCGAATGATCCACTGGAGTCTCCCATTGATATCATTGCCAAACCAAAGGGTAAGAGACCTAAATCTCTTTCACAGCTTTCCGGTGGTGAAAAAACATTGACTGCGATTGCGCTTCTGTTTGCATTGTATCTCATGAAGCCGGCGCCATTCTGCGTGTTTGATGAGGTGGATGCACCGCTGGATGATGCCAATATTCAGAAATTCAATCTCATCATCAAGCGTTTTTCTACACAGTCGCAGTTTATCATTGTGACGCATAATAAATCGACGATGGCTGCTGTCGACACGATCTATGGAGTGTTTATGGAAGAACAGGGGGTATCGGGCCTTAGCCAGGTTGATTTCCGTGCATTTGATGAAGCGGATCTGCTCGCAATGCAGAATTAAAGATGATTATTCCTTCAGCCAGTCAATTCTTCCATCATAGATCGCGTAGAATATTCCTCCGATAATGATTGGTACAAGGATGGAAACGATCATGATGACGTAATACCATTTTGGAATTCTGGAGGGCTCTATCCAGTCTGCGATAGCTGATATTAGGAGGATCACTAAGATCATGGCCGGGAAGACCAGCGTGATGTATGAGGCTACAAATTCATTCCACAACCAGATGGATGAATACAGAATTGCCTGGAGTAATATGATCAGTATAAATTGATTGGTATTGATCGTTTTGTTAGCAGGCATTTAACAAGATATTGATTAAGCACTGCAATTTATTGGGCGATCTTTGGGTTAAGCAATTCATCATGAAGCATAAATACACCTTCTTTTCCATCCTCTTCACATTCCTGGCAATGAGTCTTTCCACTGCTCAGACACCTGAAGAATTTGAAGCTAATTATGCCAAGAGAATCAGGGAAGAAATGCTCTTTGGGGTTTACATCCCTGTCGACCTGGAGGATGCATACAGCGAGCTCAACCGACTTTCCAATCCTCAGGCACTTGGAGGATTTAAAAATGCCCCTGAAGATGAGATACGCCGCAAACTTCATTTTGGACTCGGTCGCTGGATCATGTCAAACTGGGGTCTCGAAGAAGGGTCCAGGATATCCCACTACCTCAAATTAAAAGGGATCTCCATTCCCGATGATATGGTCCGTGTGATCATCGTCACATGGCACCGGAAGCTCAATGGAAAACCAATAATGTTGGAAGATGAAATCGCCCTAATCAAAGTCAGGATGGATGCCGAAAAGGCAAAGCGCGAAGCAAATAAAGAGGTCATCGTCCTTGAAAAACGGCCACATAAAGAGTAACCCCAAGGCTCTTGATCCTTCTTTTCCTGCCCCCAATGTCTCTCCTTTACCAAACCCTTAGAATTATTTTACCCCGGAAATAAACCTGATGCATTGATTTTGTTAAATTCACACTTGACAAAATTTTATATATGGCCTGGAGAAGATTTAATGGCGAACGTATAGAAGAAGATATTCTCGTCGCTGTCCGCAATACTGTCGAAAAAGAAATTGCAAATGGCTACCGCCTGAAAGTTTGCATAGGCACCGATTCCCAGGTGCGCGGTACGGTTACTGAGTATGCCACAGTCATCGTTTTCCTTCGCGAAAAGAAGGGAGGCTTTATGTTTATCCACAACGAGAAGTCTGAAAAAATGGTCAGCCTCCGCGAACGCATGATCACGGAAGTCTGGAAATCTGTCGACGTTGCCTATAAGCTTTGCGACCTGTTGGATGAGTATGAAATCGGCCTCGAAGTCCATGCCGACATCAACACTGACCCCCACTTCAAATCAAACGAAGCACTCAGAGAAGCCATGGGCTACATCCTCGGAATGGGCTTTGTCTTCAAAGCCAAACCGGATGCATTCGCCAGCTCTTATTGCGCGGATAAGGTTGTTTGATGCGTTGATGCGCTAATATGCTGATGTGCTGTTGTGCTGTTGTGCTGTTGTGCTGTTGTCAAGTTGTCAAGTTGTCAAGTTGTCAAGTTGTCCCGTATCACTTTTTCTCACATTCTCTGCAACCCCAGGGACCTTTCACGCTAAAGTTTTTCTACAAATTCTCAATTGAACCTTGGTAGTTGGTTGTACACATCTAATGAGCTGTTATTAGTTGGTCGTACACATCTAGTAATCCGTTATGAACCTCTAGCCGATGGTAATTTACATCTAGTGAGCCGTTAGCCGTTGGTAATACATATCTAGTGAGCCGTTGGCCGTTGGTCATTGGTCGTACACATCTAGTGAGCTATCATGTTTCTCATGTTCTCACATTCTCACTTTCTCACATTCTCACGTTCTCACTTTCTCACGTTTCTCACATTCTCATCCCGCTGGCATCTTTCAGATGGCGGGACCAAAGCCGTGCTTTGGCGTTCTTACGATCCTAGAGTATCCCGATCGTGACTCCATCCCCACCCTGATTTTTTTCCGGATGCTGGATCGATTTGAACGGATAAGATTTCATCGTGCGTGCAACTAACTGTCTCAACGTACCTGTTCCTTTTCCATGCACGATTCGGATCTGATATTGACTGCTCATGAAGGCCGCATCAATGAAGCGCTCGAGGTAATGAGATGCTTCTTCCGGCAGCATGCCGCGGATATCCAGCTCATTTTCAAACCGCGTATAATCTACCACGTCAGCCTGAACACTTTTCTGTGTCTTCACTTCGACTGGTGAATTAGAATGCAGTAATTCAGAAAGAGGAATTGTCATCTGCATCTGGCCAATAACAAGCACGGCCTTGTCTTTAGCCATTCGCTCGATGACACCTATTTGCTGTGTTGATCTCAGCTTGACGAAATCACCCACCTGGAATTCTTTTTTGGAACTGCTGACATCCACGAGATCCTCTGCCAGTGATTTTATTTCAGTGCTGAATGCTTTTTGCTTTTCCTTGATTGTTTCAATCTGTTCTTTCGCTTTTTCTGCATCTTTCTCTTTCCGCAGATCTTTGAGGAGCTTATTCATTTCCTGGCTGTAGTGAGACACCTCATGCAGTGATGCTTTCTTCTGGTCCATCTTGAATCGTTTGCGCTTGATTTCAAGATCCAAACGGAGTTGCTCATAATTAGCGATCAGCCGGTCAAGCTCCCGCTGTTTATCCTGTACATTGCGAATCTCATTGTCCAGACGCTGAGTCTTATCATCGAGATCGTGGATCAGGTCTTCCAGCTCTATCGTCTGACTACCTGCACTCTTCTTTGCATATTCAATGACATCCGCCGGCAATCCTGTTCGTTCGGCAATTTCAAA
>JANMVA010000289.1:0-3760 GCA_031392195.1 Saprospiraceae bacterium
TGCACATCGACCCGATCTATCGCCGCGCCTACAACATCGAGCCGAACATGTGCTGGGAGTGCTACTCCTGCGTGAAGGCCTGCCCCCAGCATGCGATCGATGTGCGCGGATATGCCGATTTCGCCCCGCTCGGTCACAGCGTTCGTGTCGACCGCGATGAAAAGAAAGGCACGATCGCCTGGAAGATCGTCTTCCGCGACGGCACCGAAAAGAACTTCCTGTCGCCCATCACCACGAAGCCCTGGGGGACGGCCATCCCCAAGCTCGCGGACGTGCCCGGGCCCAGCCAGGAAATACGCGACAGCCAGCTCCTGTACAACGAGCCGAAATGGATCCGCATGGATGAAGGCGGCTTGCGCACGCTCAAGGACGCCGGCCTCAAGCTGACGCAAGGCGTGTACTACTGATGGCCTACAAAACGATCGTCGAAGACGGCATCGATATTCTGGTCGTCGGCGCGGGACTCGGCGGCAGCGGCGCCGCTTGGGAGCAAATTCGCGGCCATGCTGCATACAGACAATACGGGCATGAAATACACCTTCGACGAGATTATTGATCAGGATCTCCGTTACCTCTATCTCAAATGTATCAAGGGTGTTTTTCAGCAAATCATGTGTCAGCGGACGGGAAGGTACCATGCCTTCCATCGCAACGGCGATAGCCTGAGCCTCAAAACCACCAATCACAATCGGTAAGCGCCGATTGCCATCAACCTCACCCATCACAACGGCATAATTGCTTGATTGTGTAACGCTGTGTGTCAAGGTGACGATGTATAATTCTATTTTTTCCAATTAGCCTCTGAGTAAAAATGAAATATATATAAAATTGCCGGTTGCCCTATACGCGTTCATAAGCGGAAATTAGGATATAATCCCGAAATCAATGATGTGCAGTCTTAAACTGCCGGATTGCTTCTGTCAACCTTGGGACGACATCAAACAAATCACCCACCACTCCATAATCAGCTGCCTTAAAGAACGGTGCTTCCGCATCTTTGTTGATGACAACGATGACTTTCGAACTATTGACACCTGCCAGATGCTGAATAGCCCCGGATATACCGATAGCTATATACAGATTTGGCCTGATCGCAATACCTGTCTGTCCGACATGCTCATGATGAGGACGCCATCCGCTATCAGCCACCGGCCTTGAACATGCAGTTGTTGCACCTAACACTTCAGCAAGTTCTTCGACAATACCCCAGTTAGCCGGATCCTTCATACCACGACCTGCCGAAACAACAATTTCTGCTTCAGGTAAGGGAACAATTCCAACAGATCTTTTGACATTGACCACTTTTGTTCTTGAAGCAGGTACCGTTAACTGAATTGGTGTCATTGAAACTTCACTACCTCCGGACTGAGGTTTGAGGCTATTTCCCATTAATGAAATCACAGCAGCAGCAGAATTTATTCTGCAGGTTGCTGTGGCTTTACCTGAGAATACCGGCCGTTTGAAATGAAGCTTACCATCTTTCAATTCGGGAAGCTTATTGACCCCTCTGACTGAACCTGCTTTCAAAGCAACAGCTACTCTTCCTAAAACACTTTTTCCCGCTGAACTATCAGCCACGACCACGAGTGTTGCATTTTTTTCTTTTGCAACATTCGAAATGACAGCGGCATGGACCTGGCTATCAAATGCATCAAGATTGGCATCCTGAACCTGCCACACTTCCTTTGCACCATACATGCCCAATCGCCCTCCATCCGTACAATTACCCAGGATCAATGCATTACAAGTAACGCCGAGCAATTCACCCACCTTAGATCCAAAGTAAACAGCCTCCAATGCGGATTTTCGCACTTTACCATCTAATGTTTCTGCAACAACTAATATCATATTGGTTTCAACTTGTAATGTTAGATAACTTTTGCTTCCTCGTGCAATAAACGGACGAGCTCCTCCATATTGTTCGGATCGATCATTTTGACTGATGATTTTGCGGAAGGAACTTCAAAATGGACATACTCAGCAAGTGAGTCAACAGCAACTGAGGGAATAACCTGTAATGGCTTTGTTTTTGCTGACATGATCCCGCGCATATTCGGGATGCGTTGTTCGGCAAGACCTTTTGCAGCACTTATAACATATGGGCCTGTCAATTCCATTTCTTCAACACCACCTTCAATATCTCGAGTGACGAGCGCTGTTTCACCATTGTATTTCAGACTGCTGGCATGCGAGATAAATGGAAGATCCAATAATTCGGCGATCATGGAACCGACTGCAGAACCATTGAAATCAATTGTTTCCTTTCCTGTAAAAATGATGTCGTACTGCTGATCCTTTGCATGAGCTGCAATTTGCGCAGCAACTGAATATGAAGAATCCGGATTGAGCTCTACACGAACCGCATCATCAGCACCGATAGCTAATGCCTTTCGAATTGTCACATCATTAGCAGCAGGTCCAACATGAATAACAGTCACCGTTCCTCCTTTTTCTTCCTTCAATTCCAGTGCTCTGACCAGTGCGTACCATTCATCATATGGATTCATGATGTAGTTGACTCCATTGCTGTCAAATACGGAACCACCTTCTTTAAAAGCAATCCGTGCAGTTGTCTCAGGTGTCTGGCTGATCGCCACTAATAACTTCATAAATACCGGTTAGATAACTCAATAATGGCGGCAAAGGTATCTAAAATTGAATTCTTTGGGATTGCCTTCAATCCCCTCGTAATCGCCTGATTAGCAGTAAATTTGCTCCATGACAAGGCTGAAAGAACTGGAATCGTTGCTGGATGAGAACCCCGATGACCCCTTTATCGTCTATGCCCTCGCCCGGGAATACGAGCAATGCCAGGCCACTATGCAGGCCTTATTGATGTATGAGCACCTGATCACTGACCACCCTGCCTATATAGCCACCTATTATCATTACGCAAAACTGCTTTACAAGGCAGGAAACCGCAATGAGGGGATCAAAATGCTGGAGCTGGGAATTGAATGGGGCATCAAAGAAAATGAGCTGCATGCTGTGTCTGAAATGAAAGGATTGCTGGCGATGTGGAAAATGGCAGAAGACGAAGATGAATAGACTGTACGCTATATTTCGATTTCCCCTTCAAAAACTTTTACCGCCGGACCGATTAAAAATACTTCTGAAAAACGATTGTCATTTTTTGTAAACTCTACGGACAAATCCCCTCCTTGTGCGTGCACGATGCAATTATTTCCATTTGAATTTTGAAAAACAGAATTTGCAATTGCAGCTGCTACTACTCCCGTTCCGCATGCAAACGTTTCATCCTCTACGCCTCTCTCGTACGTGCGGATGCTTATTTCATTTGGACCGATGATCTGAACAAAGTTGACGTTGATCCCTTCTTTTGCAAATGCATCACTATTACGAATCGCAGATCCCTCTTTTTTTACATCCAACTTACTTATGTCATCAAGGAAAGTGACGTAGTGAGGTGAACCCGTATACAATTGAAAAGTCTTGTCATTTAATTTTTTCACCTCATCGACATTGGTCATCGTCAGTCTTACCTCGCCATCATTTAACATAGCGCCAGCATGCATTCCATCAGTGCCTAAAAAATTGCATTTCCCTTCATGAAGACCTAATACAAATGCAAAAGAAATAACGCATCTTCCGCCATTACCACAAAACGTGCTGGTACGCCCAACAGAGTTGTAATATTTCATAAAAAAATGTTAACCATACTTGCCTATAGGCTGTGTTTCCTGTAATCTGTCAACTGAAATATTTGAGGGTTGTCGACTTCCGTTATCTTACGGAAGTC
>JANMVA010000332.1:0-1813 GCA_031392195.1 Saprospiraceae bacterium
TAAGTGTGCCACACTGAATTAACCAGTTGATTGTCAGGATCTCCGGATAGTTATCCACATCCGTTTTTAATTTAATCATCAACTGCAAGGCTCTCCATGCTTCCTTCATCCCGAACTGATTCAGTCTCTCTTTGGCCTTGAACAGACTCTATATTATCTTGTTCGGAATCTGATGCCCCTTGAATCCAACGCATAAGCCTGAATTTTCTGTCTGTATTTGAGAACTAATAAAAACTATTCCACATGACGAAACAATACACAATCCTGGCACTATTCTCTTTCCTTTCGTTAGTCAATTCCACCCGGACAATAGCGCAGACATCGATTGATTGGCAGAAGACCATTGGAACATCATTTTACGATGAAGCCCTCAAGATCTTTAATGATGAAGATGGCAACATCGTTGTCCTCGGCACAGAAACCCATGAAGATTTTACAGGAACACTTCGCACGTATATGGTCTCCATGAAACTCGATGTGGATGGAAATGAGATCTGGAAGAAATACCACGATGTGGCATTCGAGACATTTAATCCACCGGTGAATTATTACATCGGAAAACATTTTTACACCGTGGAAAGCGGGCAGAAGTATATCAACCTGGTCGTCAACCTGGCAGGCAATAATCTGTTGTACAGGCTTGATGACGCTACTGGTGAATTTGCGTTTTTTGATTATATCCCTTCCACATCGCTTGCCATCACGCGTGATAATGTGCGCACATACGCAAGCACTACCTGTAGCTGGCAGCAATCATGTTATGGGCCTGATTCGCTGATCGTCCAGCAATTGAACCCGGTTGCTGATTCACTCTTTAATTTTATAGAGTGGACTTTTGAGTTGAAGCAGAATATCCGGACGGCCACCATTGATGGACATTATGATTTTAATGTCAACGACATTACCATGGACGCACTGGGGAATGTCTATTTATTGTTGCAGATTGAACGGTGGGATTTTAATCACTGTACGGATTGCAATGACATCTTTATTGATGCCTATTCCATGATTTACAAATTCAATCCGCAAGGTGAGGAAGTTAAGCATATAAGGTTAAATACCACGACAGCTGTGGTCAGTCATATGGGTTTCCTCGATGTGGATGATGATCATATTGTGATCCGGGTGAATGATATTAACAACCAGGGGACTGCTGTGATCACAACAATCTTCCATTTGGATTCAAATTTGAATGTGCAGGAAGAATTTGATCTCGACAAATCATACCATCACCTGATCGTGGATGAAAATGAAAACCTGTATGGCATTGTCAATGTGTATGATGAAAATGACCCCAATATCAAAGGTGCTTCGGATGTGCAGGTGGTGAAATTTAATGTGGAAGGCGAGCTTCAGTGGAGATCCTATTATGGAGGTACAAGCTTTGATTTTCCAAAAGGGATGGCCCTGACCAATGACGGAGGGATTGTCTTTATGGCCAATACGGAATCAGAAGATTTTGATATCGCTGAGAGTTTTGGATGGCAGGACATCTGGCTGGTGAAACTTTCGGAGAGTTCGACCGGAGTGGGGGAGGAACATGAAACTGAGATTTCAGTTTATCCAAATCCGGCTTCTTCTTTCGTGCAGATTACCTCTGCTGATGGAATGGATATGATCAGGATCGTCGATATGCTGGGCAAGGTTGTGGTGAATGAAAGTATCACATCAGAGGATGAAAAGATTTCTGTATCTCATCTTCCTGTGGGAACTTATTTTGTCGAAGTTTCTGGGCAGGGAAATAAAGTTGCTGTAAGTAAATTGGTAAAAATCTGATATTAGCATGAAAATTTTCACTTTATAGTAGAGACGC
>JANMVA010000101.1:0-5931 GCA_031392195.1 Saprospiraceae bacterium
CTTGCCATCCATGTTGAGATACATTTTGTTGGGAACAATGGCTTGGTATTGTGGATTTCCGGTGGATAGATAGAAGTCAAGAAATCCATCCGTATTGATATCTCCAAAATTGCAACCCATTGTAAAGGCAATTTCAGTCAGGCCCATTTGCACACCCACTTCTTCCCATTGCAGGTTTCCTTTGTTGTGATATAGCTTTGGTAGATAGGCCGGATCTGCTTTTCCCATATGACTATTCATCCAATGAGTCCCGGGGTTACCATCATTTGTATATCCGGAAACAAAGATGTCCTCGTTACCATCATTATCAAAATCAAAATTCCAGCATGGAAAGCTATTGATCGGACCTCCCGGATTGGCAGTGGCAATGACAAATCCATTCTTTCCTGCGAAACCCTGGTTGATGAATAATGAATTCCCTGAAAACTGGCTGGAGAAATACAGATCGGGCCATCTATCATTATTTACATCAGTCGCTACACATCCTTTGAACAAATGATTGAGTGTCAGTCCCCACGCTACTGCTTCATTTTTAAAAGTACCATCCTGTTGATTGATATACAGATCAATTCCGCGCTGATGTTCCGGAATGGATTCATTGGCGAGCAATAAGTCCACAAATCCATCCAAATTATAGTCTGCCCAGGCAACAGCCTGACCCGGGGCATGTTTGGTCAAACCAGCCTTCAGCGTGACATCTTCAAAAGAGCCTTTACCGGTATTCATCAAAAGCGTATTCGGAATATCACCTTGTGTAAACATCCACGCTCCGCGTGTCAGGTATAAATCGATCCATCCATCATTATTAAAATCCGTCTGGTTGAGATAGAGGATGCCTACCTGGCCTTTGAGATTATACTCAGCTGTTTTATCTGTAAAGCTCCCGTCGCCGTTATTGATATAGAGTATTAATTCTTCTTCTGAGCTCCATGAGGTGACCACAATATCCAGCCAACCATCATTATTAATGTCATCCATCACCACACCCCCTGCATGTCCATTCCGGTTCACACCAATTTCCGGTGCAATGTCCCTGAAAGGTTTCATGTTCACTTTATTTTTAAACCAGGAAGGGTCGATGCGGTACTTTGCAGGAACACCCTGGGGATATTTGCCCAGTGTCATGTAGGCGATGTTGAGCAAATATTTGGATTCAAGATCTTCCGGAAATTCATTCAGCAATTGCTCATAAATTTTAATGGCACTTTCTGAACCGGCCGGGAGCGTATGGATTCCACCTCCGGCGATCGGGATGAAGCAAGATTGGTGATTGTGGTTTTGTACACAATTCTGGATTTCCCCATATCGCAAATGCGCAATGCCCTGGATGGACATTAGATTTCTTCTGGATTCAGGATTGAGCTGGATCTTATTCTGAACAATAAAATCATTGATGGAGCCAAATAGTTTGAGGGATTCTTCCAGCTGGCCTGTTTTGAGCAATTCCTGTGCATACTGCAGACCCACGTTCATCTTTTGGACCGGATCCTGTTCCTGATCAAATTTCTGCTTGATGATGGCTGCCCGTTTTTTGTTAAAAGGGGCATTGATGATCATGTAATCCAGCGTGTCATAAGCTTGCTGTACCCAGACACGGGTATCGGCAGTCAGACCATCTGCTGCAGGTTCGTTATGGACGTTGGATTTGCATGAGAGGAGGGCCGACGTCATCAGGATAGCGCCGGTGATGAATGCTAAGCGGAAATAGAACATGGGTGCAAATGTAAAACATGTATATCCCAATACAGAAGTGCGTAACGAAAAATCAATCAGGTTGAGTGATTATTGATGCGAATGATGCTGATGGTGAGCATCAGATCCTGAACCGGGTTTGAATTTAGCATGTGGGTATGTTATCTGTTCTGGCCCGGATTTGGACTGATCCAGCACGTAGGCCTTATTCAGCTCAAAACCATCAAACACCTGGTCAGGACAATTCTGACAAGGCCATTTCACCGTGACGTTATTGATCGATTCAGCTTTTCTAAGACCGATTTCCAACGCAAGGCTATTTCCTCCAAAAGAAGCGCCGGAAGTCACTGTGCGATGGATCTGACGTTCCGTACCATTTTCCCGGATGGTTACGCTTACCCGGGCGCCAATTGCAGCTGTGTTTGCTTTTTGGCCTTTTAGTTTTAAGATCAGCCATTTGTTTTTATTCTCATTAGGGTTTTCGAACAGGCAATTGTAAAACATATCGCCATCATATGCTCCACCGATCACAACATACAAATCTTCATCGCCATCATGATCGAGGTCGCCAAAAGCTACGCCGTGTCCTTTCTGAATATTAGCAAATCCTCCACTGTAACTGACATCCTCAAACGATTTGCCTTCCATGTTGAGATACATTTTATTTGGTACGATACTTTGGAATTGTGGATTCCCTGTGGATAGATAAAAATCCAGGAAGCCATCCGTATTGATATCCCCAAAATTGCACCCCATTGTAAAAGCTACTTCATTCAGACCCATTGACTGGCCAACCTCTTCAAACTCAAGATTGCCTTTATTATGATAGAGTCTCGGAAGAAAATCAGGATCAGGGTTTCCCATTTTACTTCTCATCCAATGTTCACCCGGTGTCTTTTCATTAGAGTAAGCTGATACGAAAATGTCTTCGTTGCCGTCATTGTCGAAGTCAAAATTCCAACATGGAAAACTATCCTTTGGCTTATCCAGGTTTTTACCATTTTCCATCATCTTGAATCCTTTTTGACCCTGGCCGGTCTGGTTGATGAATAGATAATTGCCTGCACTACGGCTGGAAAGATAGATGTCCGGATACTTGTCATTATTAACATCTGCTGCAATACTTCCTTTGAAAAATTCATTCTTTGTCAGGCCGTAAGCTGCTGATTCATGTTTGAAGGTTCCGTTTTTCTGATTCATATATAAATCGATACCTCGTTCAAAATTGATCACCGATTCATTTCCGATGACGAGATCGAGATAGCCATCGAGATTAAAATCACTCCACGCGGAATTTTGAGTGGGGCCATGTTTCGTCAGACCTGCTTTCAATGTCACATCGACAAAATGGCCTTTGCCTGTATTCATGAGCAAGGTATTCGGGATGTCGCCTTCTGTCAACAGCCATGCTCCTCTCATCAGGTATAAGTCAAGCCAGCCATCATTATTGAAGTCAGTCTGGTTCAGATTCAGGCAGCCGATCTGGCCATCGAGTTTGTATTCGATTGTTTTATCTGTAAAAGATCCATCGCCATTGTTCACATAGAAGATCAATGGTTCAGAGATATTCATTGAAGTGATCACAATATCCAACCAGCCATCGTTCGTGAAATCATCCATCACTACGCCACCAGCATGGCCATTCCGATTGAGACCCAGCTCTGGTGCGATATCTTTAAATGGCTGAATGGCAACATTGGATTTAAGCCATGAAGGGTCGAATCGATATTTAGCTGGTACTGCATCCGGCCATTTACCCAATGTCATGTACGCAATATTGAGGAGGTACCGTGTCTCAAGGTCATTTGGGAAGTCTTCCAGAATGCTCTCATAAATTTTGATCGCACCTTCTGACCCGAAGGGTAGCTTATGAATACCTCCACCAGCAATGGGAATAAAACAGGATTGGTGATTGTGATTTTGAACACAATTTTCCACTTCGCCGTACCGCATATAGGCAATGCCGATCATGGAGAAAAAATTCCGTTTCGTTTCCGGATCCAGTTGAACATTATTCAATTGTATATATTCAAGTAAAGTATTAAATAGATCAATAGCTCCTTTATTGTCGCCAGCCTTCAATAGTTCGATGGCGTATTCGACTACATAGTTTAGCTTCAACGAAGCATTCGTTTCGTTGTCTACCTTTTGTTTATAGATCAGAGCTCGTTGCTTGTTGAATGTAGTGCCGGCAATCTTCATAATGTCAACTGAGTCGTAGGCATTCTTGACCCAAATGCGGGTATCTTCTTCGGGCGTCATAATGGTTGCCTGATCAGAACGACATGCAACAATAGAAAATGCAATTGCAATGCAAATGGTGGGTATGTGGGTCAATGTAGGGTTTGTTAAAACACAAATGTAAAGGCAGCTGAGATACAAAAGCGTTATGCCTGTCAATTCTAACGATATTCTAATGTTGAACAAACCAAACGGCATATAAAATATTTTTTCTAAATCACAATCAAACACACTACATTGTTGATTCTAATCAAATTTTAATAATTGCTCGCGAAATGGAAAATAATATTCAGGAATTTAATGCGTACAGGCAGCGCATGAATGATGTGATCATGTCACAGGATAATAAAGTAATCAAGCGTTTTTTCAGCCTTGACAATCAGACGTATGAAGATGGCGCACTTTCAGAGGTGACCAAGGAGTTACTGGGCCTGGTTGCATCCATGGTGTTGCGATGTGATGATTGCATCAAATATCATCTGGGGCGATGTCATGAGTTGGGTGTGACGAAAGCACAGATCTATGAGGCGAGCTCAGTGGCATTGATTGTGGGTGGATCGATTTTTATTCCGCATATGCGAAGGGCTGCGGAGTATTGGGAGGAGTTGGAGAATAGTAAGTGATAATTTTCTTAAAAGCAAACTCATTTAGAACTGTTGATCAAAGTGTCAATCGTAAGTCACTTAGATAGAAAGAAGGTTTGGTTCCCATAATACATAGGTTGAATGGCGTAAATTGATAACTCAATCCGGATTTGAATGAAATCAAAATTATTCTCTGTCAGAAGAGCCATCTTCATCTGTATTTTATTTTGGTTTCTTTCTTCGCCAGCTTTATTATCACAAAACTCACATTGTTCAGGCAGGCTCATCCCTGAACCAAGTCAAAGCATTCCTGTTCATGATCTGAATCCCGGCATCTACCATGTACATTTAACAAACGAAAAATCCGGTGATATCCATTACAGCTCATTTATCAAACAGTAAATAGTGAATTACATATACAAACAAGTCCGTTTTCTCTTTTTCCTTGGATTGATCTTCACTGGATTGAGTTCGATAGCTCAGACGCAAGTTCACATGGTCAGCGATATGACAAGGGGAGATAATCTTTTCACGCAACATCTGCCCAACGGAGATATCCGTGTATTTGGCCGGACTGAGGAGCATCATTTTTTTGGAGAAGGATACGCAGCATTTTTTGATGTTCGCCCTCTCCAGAATTTCGATCAGTTGCAGGTGGTGACTTATCCATTCCTGATGAGTGAATCATTCTACATTCCGTTTGAAGACGGTTCGACAATCGCCGGATACAACCAGTTTGAATGTGATTTTATCATGGAAAGTATCGTCACAAGATATAATGCAGTGGGTGACACGCTGTGGAGCAGGCAGACAAGTGGAAATTTTCCAACAATCCAGAGGATGGTCCTGGTGGATCCGGATGTGGTTGGAGTGTTTCGTACAGAAGACACGTTGTACTATAATTTGCAGGGAGATCAGGTTTTCATAACCCCGACTATTTTTTATGATCTGGTCATTCCACACGGCACGGGATTTATTGCATCTGTTGACAATCAATTAGTCTTACTGGATGAATCATTTAATATCATCAAAGAAAAGGTATTCACGTCCTCCGTTTTTGCATTCAGTTTTATCAAGGAAGGCATCTTGCAGGTTAGTACAGAAGGAGCTCTGCATGTCCTCGATGATCAACTCGAAGAAATCGGGTGGGATCCTATGCTCCACGAAGGCTACGCGGTTGTTGCTTCAGAAAATTTTTACTGGGAATTGTATGGTGATCATGTTGTCAAACTGGATTTATTTTTTAATCCCATCGAATCTTTTCCGGTTGATGAAAATATTCAGCTTCAAAGTGGATTCGGCAAAGGTGACCAGATGACTTTCATTGGAATTTATTGGTCCGGACAACCGGTTATTTTCCAGGGAGCCGAGAACAGTATTTCATTCTTATTGAGCCCGGACATTGGCGTCAGTT
>JANMVA010000396.1:0-2252 GCA_031392195.1 Saprospiraceae bacterium
ACTTCCCCCGGTCAGTTGCTTTGCACGACGGATCATCTGCGCCTGCTCATCAATGACAGTCATATCCGCAGGGAATCCCTGTTGCCAATCGATGTCTAAAGGCGACCCATGAGAGACATACACTTTGGCAAGCAAGTTTTGAACGAGTGGTTCATATCCTTTTTCGATTTCGATGTGATCCAGCAAAGAAGAAAGCCCTTCATATTGATGTGGCGATGGACGATCTGTATATTCAGAAAGGATAAAAAAGTTTGCTCTTCCTTTTTGGGCAAAGCTCAAAAGCTTCACAGCACGTGATGCCTCATCCCATGATTTCACTACATAATAATTCAGATATGGCTCGAGTATTTGCTCGACGATCACCCTGTATTGTTGATCACAATAGATGACATCTGATAGAAGAGGAGCTGTCACATTCCAGTCCTGCGCTTTGTTGAGGAATTTGATAGATTCAGGAAATCCCTCCAGGTTGGAGATCATGTCTTTCAACAGTTCGGCTTCATGCGAACGTGCGTCGAGCGTGCGCTGTGTTTGACGGAGATGATCGAGTTCGCTGGCAAGACTGATTTCCAGTTCACGGATAGTCCTCAGACGCTCCAATTCTTTTTCTTCCAGCATGGCCAGATCTGAAGAAGCAGTTTCCTTCTTCTTTTCCTGATCATTGAGGTGGGACTTCAGGTTTGAAATTTCCTGTTCAAGCTTATTGATATCATCGGTCAATATCCTGTTTTCATTCCGGACGATATCGATGTTATTGAGATAGACGGCAATATCTTTTTCAAGATCGTACACCTCTTTTTCATATTGCTGATGAAGATTGCTGACTTCTTCACGATTGGCCATCATTTCCTGGAAGCGGCCGGTAATTTCATCGCGGCGTTGTTGTGCTTCAAGGAGCACCTGCAGATGCTGTCCGATTAATGCACTTTGATCATCATACTGCTGATTAAAGGATTTAATTTCCTCATCCAGTTTTTCTAATCGCTCTTTTGAACGAGTGATCTGGAGTTCCAGGTTTTGTTTGTTCTGCCGGATGAAATAAATTTTTTGTTCCGCCAGGTTCTTTTCATTTTCCACACCCCTGATCTGTGAAACAAGTTCATTTAACGCGCGTTGAAATGCACCTACAGTCATTTCATCACCGAGATGATCTTTACGCAATTTTTCGATTGCTGCGTGGAGCACATCAAGGTCTGCATCGAGACGCGTGTAGTTATCTGTTTCTTCCTGGATCTTTTTCTCTGATATTGCAAACTGATCACGCAGTTCACGATTGTTTCTGGCAGCGAGATTCAGGCTGAGCTCTTTGTATTCTTTTTTCAGCTCAACATATCTTCTGGTGCGTTTTGCCTGCTTTTCAAGAAGTTCAAGGTTAGTCTGGATTTCACGGAGGATATCTTCAATCCGCGTGAGGTCCTCTGAAGTGAGCTTTAGCTTGAGCATGGTTTCATGCTTTCGCTTTTTATACTTTGAAATTCCTGCAGCCTGCTCAAACATTCGTCGTCTCGCATTATCCTTATCATAAAGGATGTCATCGACCATTCCCAAGGCGATAATTGCATATGAGTTAGAACCAATCCCGGTATCGATCAGGATAGATTGAATGTCTTTTAAGCGGCATGTGACTCCGTTGAGTTTATACTCACTTTCACCGCTCCGATATAGGTGACGGGAGATAACCACTTCCTGGTATTCTGATGGCAGGAGGCCTAGGTTATTATCAAAAGTGATGGCAACTTGTGCGACCGGAGCCGGCTTACGCTTTTTTGTTCCGTTGAAAATGACATCGCCCATATTTTCAAGGCGCAGTTCCTTACCTTTTTGTTCACCGAGGACCCACCGGATGGCATCCACGACATTGGATTTTCCGGATCCGTTTGGACCCACTATCCCGATCACATCTTCATCAAAATGAAGAAGGGTATCATTGGCGAAGCTTTTAAACCCCTTTAATTCCAGACTCTTCAGACGCATATGCCAAAGATATAAATAAGGTGTATAAGAATAATTCTAATATGAATGACGGGAAACAGATGAGTTAATTTCCGGATTTGTATCTGTTTATAAAACAGGGATTTGCCTTTTATTGTTGGGCTGCTTCGGTTTTTAATATGGTTGAGCGAAATCGACCTCGGCACCCTTCAAGTAGCTGATGCTCACCGGATCCACGAACAGCTTGACGCCGTTTGACTCGAACAGCTGGTCGCCGACGCCACTGCCCTCTTCGATCATCAGTCCGTACTGGAAGCCCG
>JANMVA010000418.1:0-4693 GCA_031392195.1 Saprospiraceae bacterium
GCATGAACACCACTATTTTTTATTCCGTATCTTCAACACAAAGAGACCCAATAATGCCAACAAAACATCCAAATCCTTCACTGGCTATTATCCTGTTACTTCTTATGGGTGCCAGAGGGATAGAACTCTCCATCTCATCAGGGGATTATCTTAGAACCGGAATATTAGTTATTGCTATCATTCTCCTGATTATTGCTTATTCAAGACAAATCGCAGGGAATACAAAACCCCAGTTATAGGAAATACAATTTTCCTTCATGACTCCACGAGCACATAAAATCCCTCTATTCATTGTTACAGCATTGACGTACTCTATTGGTTTGATTGCCATCAATTATATGGATGAGCATGAGCCTTTGACATTAAACCTCATATCCGAAAAATTGCAATCCGGGATTTTGTTTTCTGCCTTTATGATGATTATCCTGATGGCCAATTGGGAAAAAGAAACGCAACAAAAAATCTAATTCCTGTCCATCCATCTTCTTAATGAGCTTTGAAATTGGTTTACCGTTCTGAAAAGATTAGTTTAAATCTAATCCATTCCTCCAATAGAGAATGATGTGGAAGCCCCGGGTCGATAATCTCTGAAGAAACCTATTTTCTCGTTTTTTGAATTGAACTTGACAGTGGCAGTACCACTATTACCATCATTACAGTCCACGACAATTTTAATGTATTCAATCTCGCCTTCTTTTGATCGGGTAATCGAATAAACGTAAAATGTTATTCCTTTTTCCTCTTTCAACCTTTTATTAAACTCGACAATTTCGACTTGAGTAGTGTGCTTATCAATCACAAGCGTAACCATCTCATCTGAAATGGTTAATCCGGTCGGATTGCCCGACAGTAAAAAGAGAAGGAAAAGGGAAATAATGTTCATAATTTTCTTTGTTTGGAAGAGATTAATAAGCTATAAAATCAATTTACAACTTTAAGTTTAACGAACGAAATAAAACACCCCAATCTCCTGCGCATCGTTTGATCCCATGACACCTAATTCCACGGGTAATACCCGTGGCTAAACAAATCTGTTCCCTTCAGGAACGTATTAGATCCCTTCAGGATCTTTGTTGCCTTGATCCTTTGCTCCTTTGATCCCTTGCTCCAAAAAGTTGGGCAGCCTCTTAAGGTTAAATCAGAACCCTTATCTTCGAATCAAACCTCATTGTAAAAACAATATCTATGATCATCGTCCACGACACCTTCATCTGCAAGCCCGGAAACGCTTCCAAAATGGCCAAACTTTTCAAAGAAGTTATGTCCGGTCCCGAAATGCTACACGTTATGACCGACATGACCGGCCAATGGCATCGCGTCATCATGGTCAGCCAATATGAAAGCCTCACAGCCTATGAAAAAAGCTGGGAAAAATATATGGAAGACACCGAGGAAAACAGACAGATGGGGGAGAAGATGAAAGGCATCAATGAGATGTATGTTTCGGGGAGCCGGGAAATATTTAAGGTGTGGTAGTATATTATTTTTCTACAATAAATGAAGTACCACCTCTTTTTTTATTATTCGTAATTTCCATAAGGTAGAATCCAGTATTTAATAGCCTCGTATCAATTACCTGGTTGTTGCCTGAGTTTAGATATAAAATTTCCTTTCTTATCAACCGACCTGTTAGATCATAAATCTTGCAATGATATGCGCCGGATTCATCACCAACATTTATCGTAATAAAATCAGTACATGGATTAGGCGAAATTGAAATTGGAAATGAGTCTATCTTGTTAGTTCCTGATATATAATTCGCGATATATCTGGCAACAACAAAATCCTGGGAATCACTATAGTCTCCATTATTAAAGCCTCCAACCAGTATTCTGTTATCACTTTGAATCAGGACACTTATTGCTGATTCCTGTATCCCCTTAAGATCTGTTGTTATAATTCCCTTGTTGCCAAAACCCAAATCAAGATCACCGTGGTATTCCAGGCGGGCAAGTAACCAATTTGAGTTTGAATCGATTCCGTTTGAGCTACCAGCAAGCAAATACTTACCGTCTGGTTGTCGGGCAATTGATCGTACCAACGAAAACTCACCAAGTGAGAGTTCATAAATACCATTATTCCCAAAACTCTTATCGAGGCTACCATTTGAATTATATCTCACTACTCCGATATGGGAAACTGAGGGTACAAATTTTACATCTACAGCACCTCCCAGAACAATCTTACCATCTGGATCCAAACTTATTGTCAATGCAAAATCATACGAATTCATTCCCCCAAGGTCTGTTTGCACAATACCATCGGAACCAAATAGACTGTCCAATCCTCCATTCTCCAAATAACGCACCATTGCAAAATCACCTGGAAAACCAGTACGGGCAACACCTGCCAAAATAATCTTGCCATCAGGTTGAATTACTCCTGTATATGGTGTGGAAGATCCCTGAATAAAAGTTGTTACAAATCCTTCGTCTCCAAAGTCGGTGTCGATCTCTCCATCAGATTCATAACGGGCCATTTTAAATCCGTATCCAATAGGACCCTGTCCTGTTGCAATGATTCTTCCATCTTCCTGGACAAGAACACTATAACCCTGATCGGTATTATAACCAAAATCTGTAACAACAATTCCACCACTACCGAAAGTGCTATCAATAGAACCATTCAGCTTTAATCTCACCAACACAATGTCGTCTTCTAATTCAGTTGTTTCCTTTTCGTAAGTTACCTTACCTAACAAAACAATCCCGCCATCAGGTTGAAGAGCTAAAGCATCGCATTGATAGAAAAAATAATCACTACCCGGATGTATGTGAACAAAACCACTTACACCAAATTCTTGATCGAAAGAACCATCCGGCAGATACCGAACAACTGTCATATCATGATAGCCACCTATGCCTGTAATACCACCTGTATATCCTGCAACCAATATTTTTTGATCAGATTGTATTGCCATTGCACTTATGTAATCATGCCTGTCAATATCGGTGATGACGATACCCTGATCTCCGAAAGTTGAATCGAGCATCCCGGATTGGCAGTTCGCGAATGGTATAAATAACCAGATGATTAGAAATAGTATGCAGGATTTGTGAACCATAAAACAAGGAATTTACCCAAGGGCTTTTTCTTACTTATTATAAAAGAGTACTATACCCATAAAAGTATGGAATTCTTAGTACTTGCATAATTGCTAACAATCAAGGAAATGTAGTGTGTGATGTCAAACATGCTTCCTGCCATGACAAATATGGTCTTGCAGTGGCAACGCCTCAGTATGCTGGTCAATAAACAATCTTCTCGAACTATGAGAAAGCTGAGAAGAATATATAGAAGACACAGAGGAAAACAGGCAGATGGTCGATAAAATGAAAGACATCAATGAGATGTATGTTTCGGGGAGTCGGGAGGTGTGGTTAAAACTTCATCCGGCATAGATTCCTGCTCTGCAAAATTGCCGTCGAAGGAATGAAGGTATTTATACTTCGTACCGTAACCGATTCCTCCTCAAACTATAAATGCAAGTATGAAAGTAGCTATTGTATTGCCAAACGCATGAGCTATCCAACCTGGAATAATGCTTCCATTAGATTGCTTTTCCTTATAATATCCTATTATCCAGCCAGCTAACCCTGTAAATGTGAATATTAATAGCATTGGTATAAAACCGGATTTTATTATCAGTGCAAAAAGAATCAGGTGGACAAGGCCAAATATGATTGATTGAATCAAATTTCCAATTGGAAAACCAAAGGTATTTATCATTCTCTTTCCAAGAAACCCCCGGAAGAATATTTCTTCTGATAGTGATGTTTTAATAACTGTATTGACAAGCAGAATCAAAATGCCTGTAATATTAAGTCCATTTGCACTGACCTTGTGTGCAATTGTTCCCGGAGATAAAGCAATTTGTCTGACATTGTCATCTACAATAACCAAGGTTAATCCGGCAGAGAGAATAAGTAGAGTAATGCATATCAAGTAGATCACAGACTTTACGGAAGGCCTATATAAACCAATATATCTAAAGAAAGACTCTTGTTTATTTTTTCTAAATATGAAAAAAATGAACGGAACTATAGTTAGCAGGATTACCTGTAAAATTGCTGAGACTAATTCACTTGTAAATGACATGATTAAGTTTTAAGCAACCTATTTGCATTCAAATAACTTTCGACAACTAACCTTCATCTCCTGTATTATACTTCCCCCCCCACCACATCCTAATGCGCTTCTCCAAATCCTGCTCATGCTTATTATTCCCCGGATTGTAAAATATCTTCCCTGATACTTCATCCGGCATGAATTCCTGTGCAGCAAAATTGCCATCGAAGGAATGAGGGTATTTATATTTCGTGCCGTAACCGAGATTCTTCATCAATTGAGTGGGTGCATTCCGGATATGAAGTGGCACACTCAAAGCACCTGAACTATTGACATAGTCCATCGCTTCATTGATGGCCATGTATGCTGTATTTGATTTTGGACTCGTCGACAGATAGATAGCAGCTTCAGCTAAAACAATTCTCGCTTCAGGCATGCCGATAAACTGAATAGCATCTGCACATGACTGAGCAATCAGGAGTGCATTTGGATTGGCAAGACCGATATCTTCTGCAGCGAGAACGACCATGCGACGAGCGATAAACTTGATGTCTTCACCACCATGCAACATTCTCGCTAACCAATAAATCGCCGCGTTCGGATCAGAGCCTTTGACAGATTTAAT
>JANMVA010000548.1:0-6227 GCA_031392195.1 Saprospiraceae bacterium
AACAAAGAACTTGCGTTTCAAAATGAAGAGAAAGAAAAACGTGCCGCGGAATTAATTATTGCTAATATAGAACTTCTATTTCAAAACGAAGAAAAAGAAAAACGTGCCGCGGAATTAATCACTGCCAACAAAGAACTTCTATTTCAAAATGAAGAGAAAGAAAAACGTGCAGCTGAATTAATCATCGCCAATAAAGAACTTGCATTTCAAAATCAAGAGAAAGAAAAGCGTGCTACTGAGCTAACCATTGCTAACAGAGAACTTGAACAAGCTCAGGAGAACAATCGCAGACTGTATGAGCAATTAGAACAAAAAGTTATTGATCGCACTGCACAATTGGAATCTGTCAACAAAGAACTTGTATTTCAAAACGAAGAAAAAGAAAAACGTGCCGCTGAATTAATCATTGCTAACAAAGAACTCGTATTTCAAAACGAAGAGAAGGAAAAACGTGCAGCTGAATTAATCATTGCCAACAAAGATCTGGAATCGTTTTCTTATTCTGTGTCTCACGATTTGCGTGCTCCTATCCGGGCCATTAACGGTTACACTAAAATTTTAATCGAAGATTATTCTGAAATATTGGATGCTGATGGAATAAAAGTCCTGCAATCTATCAGTAATAATTCCAATAAAATGGGTGAATTGATTGATGATTTGCTCGCCTTTTCAAAATTAGGCAGGAAGCAGGTTACAGTTACTCACATAAATATGACAGATCTTGTGAAATCAGTCATGAGTGAATTGTTATTTGAGGATGGGGATAATATACCAGAGTTCACAGTAAAATTGCTTCCGCCCGCTAACGGAGATCAGGCGCTCATTAAACAAGTATGGATTAACCTGATTGCTAATGCCATTAAATATTCCAAATATAAACCTACCACCTGCATCGAAATAGGAGCTTATAAAAAGGATACCCAAATCGTATATTATGTAAAAGATAATGGTGCCGGATTCGATATGCAATACTATGATAAGCTTTTTGGAGTTTTTCAGAGATTACATTCCTCTTTAGAATTTGCTGGTACAGGCATTGGCTTGGCAATTGTCCAAAAAATAGTGCACCGGCATCAAGGAACCGTATGGGCAGAATCAAGAATTAATGAAGGAGCATGCTTTTACTTCAGCCTTCCTGTTGCCTAATGATGCATAACCTATATGAACTAATAAAAAATACAAATGAACTACGAAAACATTGAAATTTTATTTGTTGAGGATAGCGATGATGATGCTATGCTCACCATTCGTGCACTTACGAAAAGTGGTTTTACCAATAAACTACATCATGTAAAAGATGGTGCAGAAGCACTTGACTTTATTTATGGCCAAGGAATTTATAGTTCCCGGGATTTAAAGGTAAATCCCAAACTGATATTACTTGATCTTAAAATGCCTAAAGTATCAGGTATTCAGGTCCTGGAAAAAGTTAAATCTGATCCCAACCTTAAATCGATACCGGTGGTCATACTCACTTCATCTAAAGAAGACCCGGATGTTGCCAAATGTTATGCGATGGGGGCCAATAGCTATATCGTTAAACCTGTTGACAGTGATGGTTTTTTTCATGCGATAAAAGAGATTGGAATGTACTGGATGATTTTAAGCCAGCCACCGGCTCATTAATGTAACCCTTTAAAAGAATAGATGCTCCTTTTATCGCGCAGGCGTAAGGATAGCATCTAAATACCGATTTTATAACTGAAGACGAAATAGAATCATGAATCCAAAAATTAAAATACTTGTCATTGAAGATAATGCAAATGATGCTGATTTGCTTAATCGGGAATTAAAGAAATCAGGATTGAATTTTATTTGCGAAGTTGTTAGTACACGTGATGAATTTGAGAATGCACTTGAACGTTTTAATCCCGATTTAATCTTATCTGATTATTCTCTTCCTGCATTTGACGCAACGACTGCATTCCGTATTAAACAAAATAAATATCCACATATTCCATTTATTATTGTTTCAGGTATTATAGGAGAAGAAAATGCTGTTGATCTCATTAAAGAGGGTGTTACCGATTACGCCCAAAAAAATAAATTATTTACATTATTCCCAAAAATAACGCGCGCCCTCCATGAGAAGAAAGAGAAGGAAGAAAAAATAATTATAGCTGAAAAATTAAAAAAGCAAACGATCGAACTGATCATAGCAAACAAAGAACTTTTAATACAAAATCAGGAAAAAGAAAAGCGGACTGTAGATTTAATCGCTGCTAACAAAGAGCTTCTTACATTCACCTATGCTTCAAGTCATGATTTGCAGGAACCACTCCGCAAGATCCAAACCTTCATTTCGGTCATACTCCAAAAGGAAAATGAAAATCTTTCTGAAATAGGAAAAACTAATTTTCTCAAGGTATCATCAGCAGCCAAAAGAATGCAACAACTCATTATGGATTTGCTTGACTTTTCACGAGTCAACACAAGCGAACGAAAATTTGAAAAAACTGACCTCAATATTATCATAGAAGAAGTAAAAAGCGAACTGAATGAAATGATTAAGGAAAAGCAGGCAACGATCGAAGTTACCGAACTGATTCCTTGCCATATCATCCCTTTTCAAATTCGTCAGCTAATGCACAACCTCATAGGCAATTCACTAAAATTTTCACAACCTGGCACGCCTGTACATATTTTGATAAAGAATAAAATTATAAATGGAAGTACATTAAATTCCCTGGATATAAATACGAAAGCCGGACAAGAAAAATTTTCTTCCGTGAAAGAATATTGCCATATCACTATAAAAGATAACGGTATTGGTTTCGAACCCCATTTCAGTGAACGTATTTTTGAAGTATTTCAAAAACTTCACGAAAAGGAAGTATATGCTGGCACAGGTATCGGCCTAGCTATTGTAAAAAAGATTGTTGAGAATCACAATGGAATCATCACTGCAACGAGTGAACTAAAGGAGGGAGCAACATTCGACATTTATATTCCTACTTCTCAATAGTTATAAAATGATCGTAGTCACGATTTAATCTGACAGTTTGATAATTGCCTGTTGCCAATTCCTAACTTAACTTAGTTACATGACACAGACCTATCCACCCCACGTCAAACCCTTCCTCCAGTTAATGCTTTTTATCCTCGCTTTCTGCATGGGCATAGAAACTGGTGGCGCCACATTTGTCATGGTGGTTGCTTTCCCGGTATGGACTGCTTCGGCGGAAGCGGCTACAGGTTTTGTTCATGGCGTGCGCTATCACTTTGAGGAGGGTGCATTTTTTATGTATTCAACCTCGTTGACGATGCTTACTTCTGTCATCACGCTGATTGCAGGATGGCGTGCCCCTTCCCCAATGCGGACCTGGATTTTAATCGCCACGATCGGCTTCATCATTGTGTTTGCTTGGTCGATACTCTATTTCATACCTATCCAGGATACTGCGCTGAAGGGTCCTGCAGGAGCAAAATTTTCACCCCAAGAGCTCGAAACGAAATTGGGGACATTTGTACAGCTGAATTATCTGCGCATCGCTATGTTGTGGATTTTCCTTGGCGCTTCGTTGCATGCATTGCGACTTACTTACAAGTCATATTCATCAGACTAAACTTATGTTGCACTTAGTAACAAGATTATTATCATCCACAGCATGCGTCGAAAACTTTTCAAATCATCTTTTCTCAAAATCATACTACTGATCCTTGTCATCACAGCGATCGGTTACGGAATATTCTTTCTTACAAAAATCTTTCCCGTCATCACAGCCTTCAGAGCAAAATGCCTCTGCTCATGCGTGTTCCTTGCCCACAGATCACCGCAAAGCGTGGTTGAACAGGAATTATCTGAATTCCCGCTGAGCCTGGGGAATGATAAAATCAACTACGAAGACAGTGTTGTCACCTCGAGTTTGTTTGGAATGGCAGAACGACAAGCTGTTTATCGGAATGGGCTTGGTTGTTCATTAGCAAATGGAATAGATTGGCAAACACTTCGCCAAACTCAATTGCAGGTCGCTTCGATACCGGCTACAAATCAGGATACAATTGCATGGCCGGATGGAAATCTCCTTTCTGATTCTTTACCTCCATTCGATCAGACAAAGCTCAACGAAACTGTGCGTGAAGCATTTCTCGAACCGGATGCAGAAAAACCAAGAAGAACAAGAGCAGTTGTGGTTGTCTACAAAGGTCAGATCGTTGCAGAACAATACGCAGATGGATTTTCAAAAGACAGCAGGCATGCCGGTTGGTCCATGACAAAAAGTGTGACGAACGCATTAGTCGGCATTCTTGTCAGACAAGGAAAACTGAATGTAATGGAACCGGCACCTGTCGACGAATGGAAGAATGACGATCGCAGGAATATCACTTTACATCATTTGCTTCAGATGAGCAGTGGCCTCGAATGGCAAGAGAAATATGATACTCCATCAAACGCCACCACTACCCTATTTGCCGCCACAAATGCAAGCGAACCGGCTATCCAATCAAAATTGATCATACAACCGGGTAAAGAATTTATTTATTCAAGCGGAACATCCAACATCATTTCAAGGATTATTAGAAATCATATCGATTCAAACGAGTACTACAAATTTCCTTACAACGAATTATTCTATAAGATTGGAATGCTAAATACAACCATTGAACCGGATCCCGGCGGCACGTTTGTCGGTTCTTCATTTTGCTTTGGCACGGCGCGTGATTGGGCACGTTTTGGATTGTTGTATTTGCATGATGGCATGTGGGGATCAGAACGAATACTTCCGGAAGGATGGGTTGCTTATTCCTCAACACCTGCACCTGCAGCTGATCAAAGACCCTATGGCGCTCACTTTTGGTTAAATTCAAAAGGAGATGGCATTGCAGAAAATCGCATTTATCCCTCTGCCCCGTCAGATCTTTTTTGGGCTGATGGTTTTGACAATCAAAAAGTATTCATCATCCCTTCCCTCGATCTGGTGATCGTGAAACTGAGCTCAGCACAGAATTATATGGATGATGATTCTTTCTTAGGAGGGGTCATTACATCGTTATAATAAGCCGCTGATGACGCTGATTTACGCAGATAATAACGCCGCTAATTACGCTAATTCACGCTAATGAAATCCAATCCCTAAAAGTAGTGGTATGTCCTTTCAGTAAATGCTATCTTAAATCCTCAATCCAATGCTTCGACCTGCTTTTACTCATCCTTGTGCTACAGCTCAGCAACCATCCAAAATCCAAAATATTTACACACTTTCCTTCGTAATCGTCTCATCAGTCTCGTCCAACGTATCCATCAAATCATCTTTGAGGCTACTGAATTTTTCGAGCGTTTCATCGAATCGATCGACCAGGTTGTCAACCATTTTTTGACCTTCCTCACGGAGCATTTCCCTTGTTTTGCTTCCTTTACGAGGGGCAAAAAGTACACCTGCGAGTGCGCCTAACGCTGCACCTGCTACAAAAGCGATTATAATACCGTCAGTGTTTTTCATTCTTCTTTTTATTTATTAATCGTAAGATATATAAACTCATAATTCACTCAGGAAATTCCCCTTTCGCTATACCCTGGCTGATGGTGAATTTTTCGGGATATTCCATTTCGCCTGAATGAATTCCTGAATGACGATATAGCTCCATCTCCAGATGAAAGGCAATCTTCCACTCATTGGTTTCCAAATTGACATATTCGACATCGATGTAACTCTCCAAACTATCAGATACAGTATACAATTCATTTGAATGCTCCTGATGATCCAGGACGGACATTGTCACTGATAGTTCGCTAGGGATAAGCACATGAGGAACAAGGGGCCTGACAGCATATCGGCCCGGTAATGGTGGTATGCGACCAAAAGATAAATAATCTGCTACGCCGTCTGCAGGATTAAGCTCATAGACAGACAGATACAGGTTGCTAACTGAATTGGTCAAGCTCAGGACAGACATCCCGCAACTTTTGATGTTCCCTTCCCACAACTTATCATGTGCGATACAGGAAAACTCACAATTCAGGCATTGTACAGGATCGGGTGTTTCTTCTTTTTTACATCCGGAAAGAATGAAAAAAGAGAAAACCAGAACAAAAAGAATCAATCGCAGTGGATTACCCATGTTCAAATATACAATGTCAGCAATGAATTGCAATAACCGCCCATGCTACGACAAATTGATATTGAAAACTTATTGAACGAAGATCTTTTCAGACCAGGCGGTTTGATCTTTTATGAGCGTCAGTATATAGATACCTGATGTAATGCTCAGCGGCAGATTTAAACGGA
>JANMVA010000128.1:0-5428 GCA_031392195.1 Saprospiraceae bacterium
GTTTTTTCAAGTTCGATGACGGCAATATCCTGGCTTTCTTTTTCCGAAACAGGGATTTGCAGAATAAAAGCATGTAGGTCCTGATCTGACTTATCAATGACACGGATATAATCAATTTCACCATCCCCATTGAGATCAAGGTTGTTCACATGGTTTGATTCGGTGTTGATTTGTTTTTCAAAATCTTCGGGCGAAGATGAATTCTGAAACAACTGCAATGCACCCTGCAAACTGAAATTATCGCCTGGCAATCCGGTAGAATCCTTTCCGGCTTGATTCTGAGCCTGTGTCGATGTTATTGCAAAAACTGAAAAGACCAGCAGGAAAAGGAAGTAGTTGGAAATTTTCATATTGTTTTGTTTTAGTAGCCCTGAGATGCTGGAAGTTAGTGAAACCTTCATTGCTATCAATCATTTTGGGTTTACTATTTTTTTGAAGTTTAGAATTGAAAGGCGGCCTGAACACGGATTTTGATTTAGTCGGGATCAAACAGTGGAAAGCGGTGAAAGACCTCCAATTTGTTTAAATTTATCGTCACCTTAAAAATGTAAAAGCACACTATGGTTCTCATCACGGGGAAATACCTCAATTGTCCATGAGCCTATTTGAAGAGGTTCAAAAAAAGGTATTCGGTCTCCTTGGCCAACTGCCGGCTTACCTCGTATACCATTCAATGGCGCATACAACATATGTGATCGATAAAGCCGTAATGATTGCACAGGCAGAGCAAGTAGATCCTGAAGATCTTTTGCTGATCAAAACAGGCGCCTTATTTCATGATGTCGGGTTTATCCGGCAATATCAGGATCATGAAGAAGCCGGATGTGACATTGCCTGGGAAATATTGCCCGGCTACGCGTTTGATCCATCATCCATCGGTGATGTGTGTAGCATGATCATGGCAACCAAACCCGGAAATATACCCGGGACACTATTTGAAAAAATCGTCAAGGATGCCGATCTGGAATATTTAGGGACTTCATTATTTTTTCAAAACAGCGTCCTTTTGCATGAAGAACTGAAGCATATCAATCCGGAGCTGAATGACATTCAGTTTCGTCAGATGCAGATCCAATTCATCTCGGGTCACGTTTATTATACTGACTTTTGCAAAACCTATAGAGAAGAAAAGAAAAGAGAGCACCTCTTCATGCTGCAGAAGAAAACCCCCGATAATTGACAAGAAGAATTCTACAAGCGGCAGGAGAAAACTCCCGCCGCTGAAAGTATTTTACAAGCGGCAGGAGAAAACTCCCGCCGCTGAAAGTATTTTACAACCGGCAGGAGCAAACTCCTGCCGCTGAAAGCATTTTACATGCTGCAGGAGTTTTCTCCTGCAGCGCGTAATTATTGGGACATCAGAAACTCAGGCACTTCATTCCAGCCTGTCCAGCCATCCTGATCGCTTAGCGTGGAATTATGCCAAAGGAAAACCAGCTCACCTTCATGCTTTTTTACCTGGTCAATAATTTTCCGGCAGTAAGCAATACTTTCTTTTATTGTAAAGCCTTTATAAAAACGAAGACTGACATCCATGATGAGTAACGGACGCTCCATCAGTGGTAATTGCTTTCGCTGATGCACATCAAAAACAGGAAATGGCCTTGAAGTGCCGCAACGGAATCCGGGTTCTGCTGCATAGCCAAACGTGCTGTCTTCTTTAATAAATGCGGTAGAAAGTTTCCTCCAGGTATCCGGTACAGCAAAGCGCAAATAATGCTGACGTGATTTATAAACCGTCGATCCCGAATGCGTCGCTACTTTTTTTCTTTCCTCTTCGATCTTGCGTAGATCATTGAATGCATTATAACTCGGATGCAGGCCAATGTCATGCCCACGTTTTTTAAATGATTGCATGAGGTCCACAATAAGCGGATCATCGATTCGATAATATCCTTCAAATTTTGTCTCCCCACCTCCAATCATGTGAAAGAGAAATCTCAGGTCATGCTTTTCCGCCAGCGACATCAGGTAATCAAATGTGTCAAATGGATCTTTTTCCTTTCCATTTTGCAATGCATGCAAGATCTTGCGGTCATTTTTAAAGTGTTCAAAATTTTTGTGCTGCATAAATCGACCCAACAACAATCTCCACAAAGGCCTGCTGCGTGAGTAGTATGGAATGTCCACATCACACGTAGGCACAACTTTAAATGAAGAATCACGCTGAGGAACCGGATAGCCGAAGGATGTCAGCCATTTTTTTAGAAGGGCAACATACTCGTCGACAACAGGACGAAGGATACAACCACTTTTTACGATCAATGCTTTGTCCGCCGGAAATCGCCCATGCAGATCTTCGTACTTACCAAAAGATTCTTCCCATCTGGTCAGCATAAAAAATGCTCCGGCGAAAAGATCTGTATCACAAACAATCGAGGTAGAATTGATCTCAACATGATCATTTCCGAAAATGCAAATGACCTCGTCCAGTCCATTCGATTTTGTTGAAGCAGCCTGTTGGGGCAGCCTGTCTTCTGCGAGATAAGTCTCTCCCACAAACGTATGCCCAAAAAAGTGATCTCTGATGATGATCGATTTATCGTCCCAATTCAATTCATAATGCACCTGTCCGGATCTCGGAACAATGTTGATCTCCAATCCAAGGTAATGATTCAATAATGTATTGATCGCATAGCTGCGTTCAGGAATAAAATTGGGCGGTATTTGGATGGTAATCAATGAAATGACGAATTACGAATTACGATTGACGAATATTATGTGTGATATGTGATATGTGATGTGTGATGTGAGATATGTGATGTGAGATACTTGATATGTTGTGCGTTGTTGTTTTGAGTATTAAGATGGTCCATGGTCGATGGTCCATGGCCTCACCACACTAGCTGAAAATCTGTAACTATCCTGAAGCCCACACTATTTAAAAAACACTGCTACCTGCTCACATATATAATCCATCTGATCATCCTTCAGATCCGGATGCATCGGCAGGGACAATACATCTTTACAAATCTTTTCTGTATTCGCAAGTGAAACTCTTCGTCGCACAACTTTATTGAAAGCCGCCTGCTCATGCATGGGTACCGGGTAATAAATCATCGAAGGGATCTTTTTCTCCGCGAGATAAGATTGCAATTCATCACGTCGACCATTGGTCACCCTGATTGTGTACTGATGAAATACATGTTCAGACCAGGTCACTCTGAATGGTGTCGTGATATTTGAAACCGCCTTTAATCGTTCATCATACTTGTCCGCAAGCTTTCTTCGTGATGCATTATACGCATTCAGGTGCGGGAGCTTTACATTCAATACGGCTGCCTGCATAGAATCGAGCCTGCTATTGACGCCGATGAGGTCGTGATAATACCTCCTCTCCATGCCATGATTGGCCAACATGCGAAGACGCTGAGATAATTTTTCATCGCGTGAAAACATAGCGCCACCATCACCATAACAACCGAGATTTTTCGAAGGATAGAAAGAAGTTGTTCCTATATGTCCGATAGTGCCGGCCATTTGCTGTTTATCTCCCGGCCCCATGCATCGCGCACCGATGGACTGTGCGTTGTCTTCGATGATATACAGTTCTCTTGTTTTCGCAATGGCCATCAATGCTTTCATATTGACGCACTGACCAAACAAATGCACCGGAATAATGGCGCGCGTCCGTGGAGAAAGCGATGCTTCGATGTCATCCATCTTCATCAGGAAGCTGCGCGGGTCAACATCGACCACAATCGGCTTTAATCCGAGCAGTGCGATAACTTCAACGCTGGCCACAAAGGTGAACGAAGGTACGATGACCTCATCACCCTGTTCCAGTCCGAGCGCCATCAATGCAACCTGTAATGCATCTGTGCCGTTAGCACAAGCAATCACATGAGCACCTTCCAAATATTTACTCAAGTCGGATTCAAATGTCTTAACCTCTTTGCCCTGGATGAATGCACCGCTCTCGATGCAGGATAAGATCCGTTCATCCATCTGCGACTTCAGGGCGAGATACTGGCTCTGCAGATCCACCATTTGGATGTTATCCATATCCTTACTCGCTTTGAATGATTTGACGTCCGATGCTGGAATAAAAGAATCCCTGGTCCGGAATATCTTCCAGGTCATAGATATTGCGTCCGTCAAAAATGAGTGGAGATTTCATCAATGTCTTCATGCGCTGAAAATCCGGTGTCCGGAATTCATTCCATTCAGTAATGATCGCCAAAGCGTCAGCATCCTCCAGCACTTCGTACATGTCCTCGGTGAAGTAAACACTTCCGTCCATCAATTGCTGAAAGTTGGTAATGGCTTCAGGATCGGTAGCGCGGACATCGGCTCCGGCATCCAGTAAATCTCTGATGATGTCAATCGCCGGTGCTTCGCGCACATCATCAGTGTTTGGTTTGAATGAAAGTCCCCATACGGCAATTCGCTTGCCATCCAGGTGACCGTCAAAATGATCGATGATCTTTTTTGACAGGATGTGTTTTTGCTTAGCATTCACTTCCATGACAGCATCCAGTATTCTGAATTGATATTCATGTTCCAGAGATGTCTGATGCAATGCCTGCACATCCTTTGGAAAACAACTTCCACCATAGCCCACACCGGGAAAAAGAAAACGCTTGCCGATGCGTGTATCGCTACCGATTCCCCTGCGCACATCATCTACGTTTGCACCCGTTCGTTCACACAAGTTTGCGATTTCATTCATAAACGAAATGCGTGTGGCGAGGTAAGCATTAGCTGCATACTTCGTCATCTCTGCAGAGCGCTCATCCATATAGATGATCGGATTGCCCTGTCGAACAAATGGCTTATACAATCGCTCCATCACCTGGTGCGCGCGATCAGAAGAAACACCAATGACAACGCGATCTGGTTTCATGAAATCATCAACGGCCACCCCTTCGCGCAGAAATTCCGGATTGGAGACTACGTCAAACAGATCCGCCGATAGATTTTTAACCATGATGTCGTGCACTTTTTCAGACGTTCCAACCGGAACAGTGCTTTTATCAACGATGACTGTATAAGAGGTGATGATTTTTGAAAGGTCTTCCGCAACACCCAGGATAAAAGAGAGATCGGCCGAACCGTCAGAACCCGGAGGTGTGGGCAGGGCAAGGAAAATAACCTGCGCACCTTTGATCCCCTCTACAAGCGAGGAAGTAAAATGTAAGCGGCCCTGCTCAATATTCCGCTCAAAGAGGACCTCAAGGCCCGGCTCGAAGATGGTAATCTTCCCGGCCTGGAGGGATTTGACCTTATCTGTGTTGTTATCTATACAGGTGACATCATTACCGGTCTCAGCAAAGCAAGTCCCCGTAACCAATCCAACATATCCGGTGCCAACAGTCGAACAGGTGGCCGCGCTGACCCGGCTGTTCGACAAGCTGGTGCGTCGCGCCGTGATCGGTCCGGACCGGGTGCACGAGACGCTGGCACGCCTCGCGGCCGAGGCGGACTG
>JANMVA010000572.1:0-7512 GCA_031392195.1 Saprospiraceae bacterium
CGGATGGCTATCTCTATATCGGTACAGGTGATGGTGGAGGTGGCAATGATCCAAGTAATAATGGTCAAAATCTCAATACCCTGCTGGGTAAAATTCTCCGTATCGACATCGATGCCGCATTAACTTATGATATTCCCTCTGACAATCCATTTGTAGGTATAAACGGCCTGGATGAAATATGGATGTACGGTATGCGTAATCCGTGGAGATTGTCTTTTGACCGGGCTACGGATAATCTGTGGATTGCGGATGTTGGACAGGGTCAGTGGGAAGAGGTCGATATGATCCCGGCCGGAGAAGGAGCCGGGTGGAATATGGGATGGGATTGTCGTGAAGGTGATCATAATTTCGATATAGGCCAAAGTTATTGTGCGGGCCAAACCTTTGTTGATCCGGTTTATGAATACGACCATGGTCTTGGCTCTTCGATCTCTGGAGGTTTTGTGTACAGGGGAAATAATTCATCCTATAGCTGGTTCCGGGGCCACTATGTGTCTATTGATTATGTAAGTGAAAGGGTTTTTATCGTCAAGCAAAATGGGAGCTCATTTGCTTCATATCATCATGCAGGAATTCTCAGCAACGGAGGTGTGACCACTTTCGGAGAGGATGATAATGGTGAATTATTTGCAGGAAATCAAAACGGGGATATCTACAGGCTAGGCTATACCGGTGGCTCTTTGCCCATTAATTGGGATAATGTAAAAGTAGACCGTACGGCATTGGGAAATAAAGTACAATGGACCTTGCATACAAATCTCGAGGTGGATATGTTTGAAGTTCAACGTGATACCAAAGCTGATTTTTCTGCCAATGCAAAGCTTGGGCAGATCAAATCAGATCCGGATAAAGTCAATTACTTCTACAACGATCAATATGATCAGCCGGAAAGCATTTACTATCGCATAGCTGCGATCATGAAAGATGGTTCTATTGAATATTCACCTATCGTCAGAGTTTTGTCTGATAAAGAGCCAAAACCCATGTTGGTGTTTGATTTCAATGCAAATCAATGGCGTGTGAATATTCCAAAGCAATGGCAGAATAGTCGATTGACATTGCATGATGTGCAGGGCAAATTGGTTTTCAGCCAGGAGCTTTCGGACAACGAACATTTTGATCTGACTTCACCTGTAGCCAGCGGAGTTTACCTCATCACGATTCGCAATGAAGATCAGATATGGTCAGATAAAATAGTGAAATAGGATTCGCTTAGTCTACCAGTTTCGCGCCGGTCATCGCAAACATCAGCTTATTGACATCGCTGCTGTTGAGCGTCAGTTTTCCTTTGATCGTTACAGCCTCTGCTGAATATTCGATGGGTTCGATTGCCGTGACTTCCATCACCGATTCCGGGCCGGCACCACCGCAGAAGAAGCACATCGAATATGGAAATGCAGAGAGGATAAATTCTTTATGCCCTTTATATCCTTCTACCGGGATGATAAAACCTTTCACGGTCACTTCTTTGCCATTGAGCGCTTTTATCTCTTCACTGAACACGGGTTTGTCGATCTTGAAACCCAGGAATTCGTCGTACTCTTTTTTGTAGGTGATTTTAGCCAGCGTTTTCCACAGACTTTCAGTGGCACCTGATTGGGCTTTTAAATCAAACGCTGTAATTGTCAGCGCAAACAATAGTATAGCAAGGAGACCTTTTGACATCATGACATTCATTAAACGGCAAAGATGCCAACTTATATCTTAAGCCGGCGTCATTGAGAAAAGGTTAACACAGAATTAATGTGATCAAGACCTTCTATATTGCTCCATGCTTTCTTCTGCCAGGAAAGAGTATTTCCAACTCTACGACGCACAATCAGCACCACCGCTTTATGCGACACCGTGGTGGCTGGATGCAACTTGTGGCCCTGAAGGATGGGGTTCCGTCAAATTAAATAACAATACCGGCGAGGGTCATTATGGCTTCCCGTTTCATAATACCCGCATCAGGAATTTATCAGCTATCATCAATCCCTGTCTGACGCAATGGATCCCCGTTTTAAAGAGTAAAGAAAATGTTCCGGCATCCCTGAGAGAAATGATTGACGCTCTGCCCATCGCATCTATTCTCGATCTGTCATTCCAACGCGACATGTCCATGGAGGCAGCAACCAATCGAATGCCCGTTGCGACGAGGTATAGCTTCATTATTTACCCGGGTGGTGATTTGGCTTCCATTCGAAAAGGATACAACGAAGGCCTAAGACGAAATCTCAGGGAAGCAGAAAAAACATATGCTATTAGACAGGGGGATGATCTTTCTGCATTCCTCCTTTTGTGCGATTCTTCTTACCGGCAGCGCAAGATGGCTTCGCCTGCATGGTTGTCTTCTGTCATTCCCTCTGTATACAATTCGCTACGTTTCCATGACTGCGGCACATTGGATTTTGCCATGGACCAGGGAAAACCAATTGCGTCTATCCTGACGGCCTGGGATCAGAAGGCTACTTACTATCTCGCAGGAGGGCGGACAGGCGATGAGGCCGGGGCATCTGCACATGCCCTGCTGCTTGATAAAGCATTGACGACTTCTATTGTGGCAGGACGTGAGTTTGATTTCGAGGGAAGCATGCATTCGGGCATAGCCAATTTCTTCCAGTCCTTCGGAGCATCGCCCGAAGAATACTGGCAGGTTAAAAAATACCGGGGCCTGGGCAAATGGTGGTCCTTGTTTCACTAACAGAAAAAAATTGACGGGCAACAGGAAAAGGTATTATTGTATCTTCCATGTGCATTTCTCACCCACGTTTAATTTTTTGGGACACTTTTCCCTCCATGGTGTCTGAATATTTTTTTTGAAAAACCCTGCTAAACATCTTCCTATGAAGAAGACCGTACTATTTTTTAGCTTGCTTTTGTCTGTTTGTTCCCCCCAATATTCTTTTGGCCAGATCATCCTGGGTAGCGATACCTCTCAGGAGATCAAGGTGACGACCAGCAGCAATTATACCCCACTGTACTGGACACAGACGGCGTCCGGTGAAAAGACCATTAACGGTGAAGGCCTTGAAGGCAAATGGATGGAAGCATCCAGGTTTTTATCCCAAGCCTCATTGGGCGCCAGTATGGAGGATATTAAAACCGTAGCCGCCGTGGGTTTTGAACCATGGATGGAAGAGCAAATGGCCATGCCTCAAAGCCAGATGCTGGACAGGCTTGAAGGTGTTTTTGCTGAAGTGATTGAATGGTATCTCCTCAATGGCGGTGATCCGGAAGAACTAACCGATCGTCCCTACTGGACTATTTTCAATTATACCTGGTGGGAGAACCACATGGATGCAAAGGATGTATTGCGTCAACGCGTCGCACTGGCCCTGAGTGAATTGTTTGTCATCTCGATTGAATCCAATCTATCGGATGCAGGATATGGCCTTGCCGATTACTATGATTTGCTTCTCCGCAATTCATTCGGAAATTTTGAAGAGCTCCTGTTTGATGTGACGATGCATCCCTGCATGGGTTATTACCTGAGCCATCTCAATAATCCTCGTGAGATCGTAGCAGAGAATATTCATCCCGATGAAAACTATGCACGTGAGATCATGCAACTCTTTACGATCGGGTTGTATGAATTAAATCAGGATGGTACACGCAAAACAGATTCACTTGGCAACTGGATCCCGACTTATGACCAAAGTGATATTAAACAGTTGGCTAAAGTATTTACAGGTCTCGGTGTAGCTGATGTCATTCCGAATGAATGGACCGATGATCCATACTTCGGCATCGATATTTATGTAGCGGATATGACTTTGCCGATGATCATGTATGAAGAATGGCATGAGCCCGGATCTAAAACAATGCTTGACGGATATGTGATTCCCGGTGGACAAAGTGGAGTCAATGATATCCGCGCTGCGATCCATCGCTTATTTCTGCATGAAAATGTTGGACCTTTTATCGGCAAGCAACTGATACAGCGACTGGTCACGTCTAATCCTACTCCGGCATATGTTGCAAGAGTTTCTGCAGTTTTTAATGATAATGGAAACGGCGAGCGTGGTGATATGGCTGCAGTGATAAAGGCCATCCTGCTCGATCCTGAAGCGAGGACATGTAATGCTTTGGAAGCAGAGGATTTCGGAAAATTGCGGGAGCCATTTCTTCGCTATACGCAATTTACAAAAGCCATACCGATGGAGCAGTATTATGGAAGATACTGGAATGTGGGCTATGGATTTTATTTGGCCACGAATCAGATGCCGCTTGCAGCACGCACAGTGTTCAATTTCTTTTTACCGGATTATCAACCGATCGGTCCTATTTCTGAAAATGGATTAGTCGGACCTGAGTTCCAAATACACAATTCACGGACCAGTGTAGAATATATGAACCAGGTCAACGACTGGACTGTCTGGGGATATGTGATGGATGACTGGGAAGCAAACAATCCTTATACCACTTACAATATTTCTGACTTAAAAGAACTGGCAAGAGATCCTGAAGCGTTGGTCAACAGGCTTGACATGATATTTACTCATGGAAGCTTGTCTCCCTTCACACGGGAGATTATCAAAGAAGCCATCACTCCGTTGATTAACAATGACTACCGCGATGAACGGGTACGCCTTGCCATGTACCTCATCCTGATCTCACCGGATTATAATGTGATGAAATAAATGATTGCGTTTTCTTCAACAATCGGATATCAAAAAACATGAAAATAAATTTTACCCAGAATCCCATCAGTCGCCGGAAATTTTTCGGTCAGGCCAGTTGTGCAGCTATCGGCACTACGACACTCTGGTCCTCACTCGTCAACCTGAAAGGTTTTGCTGCAGCCGCAATGGCGAATAGCAGCACCTTACTGGACCCTGATTACAAAGCACTGGTCTGTGTATTTCTCTCAGGAGGAAATGATTCGTTTAATATGCTGATGCCACGCAGCCCGTCCGAGTATAGTGAATATGCCACGACAAGATCCAATCTCGCATTGCCGCTTGACAGCATGCTCCCGATCTTTCCGAATAATGCGGGAGGTCGTTTGTTTGGATTGCATCCGAGCATGATGCGCAGCCAGCAGTTATTCAATGATGGAAAGATGGCTTTCATTTCAAATGTCGGAACATTGGTCGAACCAACTACGCGTGAGCAATATTGGGAGGGCCAGGTAAACCTTCCACTCGGATTGTATTCTCACTCTGATCAGGGTCAGCAATGGATGACGGGTTTGCCAAACGGCCGAAGTGGCACCGGTTGGGGAGGCAAAGTGGCTGACCTCATCAAGGATATGAACAACAATGAGAACATCTCGATGAACCTTTCACTGAGTGGCACAAATATTTTCCAGACCGGTCTGAATACGATTGAATTTGCTCTGGATCCATACGATGGAGCTGCAGGCATTTATGGGTATGGTGATCATGATGAGTGGAATGTATTTGACCGTATGCGCACAAGGGCGATCAATTCAATGGTCGAGCATGAATACCAGAATATGTTCCAGAAAACATATGTAGACGTTGTGAAAAAATCGCGCGATGGAAATCTTCAATTCCAGGAAGCGATCGGAAATGTACCAGCCTTACAGACAACATTCACAGATAATTATTTATCGAGGAGTTTCCAGATGGCAGCGTACTCCATGGCGGCTCATGAAGCGTTAGGTATGAAGCGCCAGATCTTTTTTATCGACTACGGAGGTTGGGATCATCATGATGAGGTCCTCAATGCTCAAAACGGAATGTTGTATGAGCTAGATACTGCTCTTGGAGAATTCTCTGATGCTTTGGCTGAATTAGGACTTGGAAGCCAGGTGACAACATTTTCGCTTTCAGAATTTGGACGCACACTGACATCTAACGGAAACGGAACTGATCATGCATGGGGAGGAAATGTGATGGTGATGGGTGACCAGGTACTAGGTAAAAATATCTATGGTGAATATCCGACGCTGGCTCTCCAGTCAAATATTGAATTGGGTAGTGGTGTATTAATTCCGCAGTTGAGCGCTGATCAATACTTCGCAGAACTCGCATTGTGGTTTGGAGTGGCACCATCAGAGCTGTCTACTATTTTCCCTACACTGACTAATTTCTATCAGCCTGGATCAGGCATGCCTATTGGTTTTATTAATTCATAATGAAGACTATAATCATGAAAAATATATTCCTCCTGATTGCCTGCCTGTTTTCAGTTGAAAGTATAACAGCGCAATGTTACCCGGATCGGCACAGCACCAATTTCTTTGATGGATGGGTTTCCTGTGAAACGGCCTTAAGCCCAAATCCCGAACGTGGTAAGGGTCATTTTATCATGTATGATTTTGGGAAAGTCTATAAGCTCAGCCAGATGACCATCTGGAATTCGAATGATCCATCGCATCTCGACTGGGGCATGCGGGATGTTGTGATTGATTATTCGCTCGATGGAGAAACCTGGAATACTGCAGGTGAATTTACATTTCCACCAGCCAGTGGATTGAGTACTTACGAAGGGGCAGCCGGACCTCATCTCAATGAAGTCGAAGGGCGTTATTTACTGATCACGGGCATCAACAATTACGGTGGCGAATGTTATGGGCTTGGCGAAATGAGAATCGCCGGTGAAGAAGTGGAGATCATTTCAGATGTCGATGATATCACATTGGATTGTGTGGAAGTTTCTGTTTATCCAAATCCGTTTGCCGATAAAGTTTCATTGGTATTATCACCCGGATGTAGCGGAGATCTCCGTTACGTAATCTATGATGCATTAGGTCATGAAGTGAATGCTCAAAAGGCCCTTCTTCAGTCCGGTCGCAATTCAACGATTGAACTCGGTGCAGACCTTCCTGCAGGTACGTATATGCTCCACCTTGAATTTGGCGGGAAGTCGATGCAGAAGAGTATTGTGAAGATGAGTAAAACATAGGCGAAGGCTAAGGCGGAGGCGAAGGTTTAGTTATTCCATTATTTTTTTTCCGGCCCCTTCAAAATTTCTACGAAAATTCTCTCCCCTGTGTTCCTCCAGATTAATCACGACTTCGTCGCATGATTATCTTCCGGAAACCCCGGGGTGAAAAAGGATTTACTCTTTTTCCTTCGCCTTAGCCTTCGCCTCAGCCTCCTTTAGTATCATTGCGCCATGTTATTCACGATCAATTCCCTCGATGGTCTGGCCTTAGTTGTGGAGGCGTTGTCATCACTTGTTGAAAAAGGATACCGTGTCATTTTACTGGAGGGGGATTTAGGTGCCGGAAAAACAACCCTGGTGAAAGCACTCTGCCAGGAATGGGGTGTGATGGATCTGGTGAGCAGTCCGACTTTTTCACTTGTACAGGAATATCATTCGCCCGGGCAAGGGACCATTTATCACATGGATTTTTACCGGTTGAATACACTCGTAGACCTCGAGCAGATCGGACTGTATGAATATCTCGATTCCGGCAATATTTGTCTTATTGAATGGCCTGAACTTGGAATGTCCTATTTTACCATGCCTCATGTCAGCGTAAGCATCAAAAATGAGAAAGACAATATTCGTAACTTGAGGATCACGACAAATGACGCAGTGGACGCATAAATACGG
>JANMVA010000143.1:0-2917 GCA_031392195.1 Saprospiraceae bacterium
TCAACCCCTCTACATATCCCTTTAAAACCTCACCAACATCATCATCTGAAGCACACCATTGCAACGCCATCCCATTCTTCCACCTGAAATACTCTTCGATAATATCGGCCTGCTGCTCGAAATTGAAACCGGAAAGACCAAGGTCATCCATTGCATCCATCAATGCTTGTGAGCCACCATAATTGTAACCTCCACCCCATCGCTGCGCCCAGATCGATTCGGTGATATAGACAGCACCATATTTTCTGTACTGCCAGATGTGCACAAGTTCATGTATGAATGTTTGCAGCGGGATTTGTCGATAATAATTTACTGTATGAAAAGTGACATATGCCACTGTCTTTCCATTTTTAGCAGGAATAGAATTTGGATCAACGCCGATCAATCGAAGAGGTATTGATTTGCCAAATATTTCTTTCGCCGCAGAAAGCTCAGTTGGTGTTAATGGTCTTGTTTTGATCTTGAGGCAGTCAAGGACACATTCAAGAAAAAATGGAATGGGACTGATGTCGACGGCCAGAAAGAACGCACCGGCAAACCACCGAAGGAATTTATGTTTTCCACGAATTGGTTGAAACCAAAAAAGCCATTGGAAAAACCGCAGGATCCTGAATGGAATATGAAGGATGTAATCGACTAAGCGAAGAAAAAATATTTTGATGCGCCACAACATCAGTCGAAATGAATGGTCTTGATCGGATTGATCTTACTGACGAGATAGGATGGCGCGATCAGGCAAAGGGCGATAAGGATCAATGCACCAAAATTGACCACGATCAAATGCCAGGGGAGCACCATGACTGGTGCATAATCGAGATAATAATCAGCTTCATCCAGCCTGATGAATTTAAACCTGTATTGCAACCAGGCTAAACCTAAACCCAGGATATTCCCGATAAGAATACCGCCGATCGTAATGAATATGGCAAACCATAAAAAAACCTGTCGGATAGAACCATCTGCCGCACCCATACTCTTTAGAACACCGATCATCTGCGTTCGCTCGAGGATGAGAATTAATAGGGCTGTGATCATATTGATAATGGCCACCGCCAGCATCAAACCGATGATCACAATCGTGTTGATGTCCTGCAATTCAAGCCATTCAAAAAGACTCGGAAATTTTTCGCGAATGTTTTCAGCGTAGAGATGGGATGGAATTTCTTTTTGATAAATATATTCTGTGATCAATCCCAGGTCATCGATGTGTTCGATCGCAATCTCAAGACCGCTGATCTGATTGGGTTTCCATCCCAGGATATCACGTACCCGATCAATCGATGCAATTGAAAATCGGGCATCATTTTCTTCAAGTCCTGTTTTGTAAATGCCTTTGATCGTAAAACGGCGCTGCAGTTGTTGGCCTTCGCGCACGAAGTGAAGGATCAGTTTGTCACCTTCTTTTAAATGCAATCGATTGGCCGTAATATGAGAAATGATCAGCTCATCCTGCGCAATGTCCATCCATTGTTCACCTGATTCCCTGTATTGATTGATGTTGTTCCAATCATAATCCTGACCAACGCCCTTGAGAATAATGCCTTCCATTTGCTCATCATGGGTGATGATGCCTGGCAAATAAATGTAGGCCTGCACGTGATGCACACCTCCTTTCGATGCCAGATTGTTACCCTTCAATCCGAATTCATTTTCTTCAAACTCAACCTGCCGGATGTCTTCAATGGACTGTACTAAGGCCGAATCGTATTCGAAAGGAAGAGCTTCATATGATCGGATCGTACGGGGGTCGGAGATGTGGATATGTCCCCAGAAACCGAACATCTTCCGTGTTATTTCCTGCTTGAAACCGGTCATCAATGCGAGTGAGATGATCATCACAGCTACTGATAAACCAACGGCCCCGGTTGCAATCCAAAGGATAATCCTTGTAAAGCCTCCACCACCTGAGGCCATCAATCTTCGTGCTATCCAGGGTTCGTAACTCATAGTAATTCGTCAAATATGGGATCAAATTTTCATTTTTGCCTCTGCAAAGCCAAAATGGTGATCTGATGAGTAAATCTTTTGTAGAAGAATTGAGATGGCGCGGCCTGGTCCATGACATGACGCCGGGACTCGAGGAAAAATTGTCGAAAGGCATGGTCATCGGTTATATTGGTTTTGATCCGACTGCATCCTCGTTGACGATTGGCAATTATGTGCAGATCATGTTACTGAAGTTTTTTCAGTTGAGTGGACACAAACCCATTGTGCTCATGGGTGGAGCGACTGGCCGCATTGGTGATCCTTCCGGTAAGGATGCAGAGCGCGAATTGAAAACGTATGATGAGCTCGATCGCAACCTTGATCACCAGGTTAAACAAATGCATCGATTGCTGGACTTTGGTAAAGAAGGCAATGGTGCTGTCCTTGTCAACAATCATGATTTTTATAAGAAGATGGATGTGTTGACTTTCCTGCGTGACGTAGGAAAGCATCTCACGATCAATTACATGTTAGCCAAAGATTCAGTGAAACGCAGAATTGATACAGGCATGTCATACACGGAGTTTAGCTATCAACTCCTGCAGGCGTACGATTTTTTATGCCTCTATCGAAACTATGACTGTGTGTTGCAAATGGGTGGCTCGGATCAATGGGGAAATATCACATCCGGCACTGAATTTATTCGCCGCAATGAACCGAATAGTGAAGCATATGCATTGACCAGTCCTTTACTGACAAGAGCGGATGGAAAGAAATTTGGTAAATCAGAGGAAGGTAATATCTGGCTGGATCCGGAGATGACCTCGCCTTATAAATTTTACCAGTTTTGGTTGAATGTCGATGATAAAGATCTCGGTAAGTTGCCGCCTTGCTCGAACGCATGAAAACCGCGGGCCTGCGCTCCGTGACCCTGCCCGAAGGATTCAAGACATGAGCGCCCAGTTGGATGTAGTCAACAAGACACTGTCAC
>JANMVA010000002.1:0-2714 GCA_031392195.1 Saprospiraceae bacterium
CCGCACCATTCGCAAATATCGCTGCCAAAGCTCTAAGGACCTACCGTCCAGCTCTAGCCATCCAACGGATTCCGCGTCCAAGTGATTGGTAGGCTCATCGAGCAACAGGATATCGGGTTGTGAAAGAAGCAGTCGTGTCAATGCAACGCGTCTGCGCTCCCCTCCTGATAGCACACCGATCTGTGCATCTTCCGGTGGGCAACGAAGTGATTCCATTGCGGTTGCCAGCTTATGGTCCAGCTCCCATGCATTGAAGTGATCGAGCTTTTCCATCAGTTCGCCCTGGCGCTCGATGGTCTTCATCATCTCGTCGTCGTCCATGGGTTCGGCGAGCTTGAGGTTGATGGCTTCGTATTCATTGACCAGGTCGACGATGTGCTGGACGCCTTCTTCGACAGTCTGGCGGACGGTTTTTGTAGGATCGAGGACGGGTTCCTGCTCGAGGAGGCCGATTTTGTAGTCGCCGTCGAACCAGACTTTCCCTTGGTGGTTATGGTCTTTGCCTGCGATGATGCGCAGGAGGCTTGATTTTCCGGAGCCGTTGAGACCGAGGACACCAATCTTGGCGCCATAGAAAAAGGATAGCCAGATGTTTTTAAGTACCTGTTTACTAGGCGGATAGATTTTGGAGACGCCCTCCATGGAGAAGATTACCTTTTCGCCAGCCATATTACGATTGTGGATTTACGAATTACGATTTACGAATTTGGCCTTCACTCCTTTTCAAAAAAGGGGTTCAAGGTCATTTTCAGGGCGGCAAAGGTAGGGAAAAGAGAGGTGTTAAAATAGCCTCGCATAAATAAGGTGGCCTTTAGTTTTGCTCGTAAAGAAGTGAGTATGCGACAGAAATAAAAAAGCAATGTGGTTAAGCTTATTCAGGGCATGTAAAAGTGCATAGCTGATTCAAAGGGGGCGCTTTTTCATTGATCCATCTTTTAGGTGCTTATGTTCCGGGTCAAGTTGAAAGGAGGTGGAAAGTTTATGTATTCAAAGAAATAACTGAATTATAAAAAGCCTCATATTCGATTCCCCCCGCGCGAAATATGCATTGACTTAAAGTTCTCTCTCTTTGTGAAGTGCTTTCATAGCTTGCTTTGTCTGTATAAAAAAGAAGTTCAAGTTCAAGCATGCAGTTCATGGCATGAATAAATGTCTTCAGATTCTCAACGCAGTAGAAAGCTACTTCGCCGGTTATGTCATCAAAGCAAACTATCTTTTTAGTTCCTAATTCACAAGCATAAAAAATATTTTGGTGCTCATGCATTCCAAATATTTCATGTTCTCCTATAATTTCAATGTCAGGCAAAATCGTGAGAGGTGGGAATACATATTGCTCATTTTCCACTCTTAGAAAAGAAACAATATATTCTGTTAAGTCTTGTCTTTTTTTATCAAAAGATTTTTCTTCAATTTTTGGTATTCGTGTATAATCTGAAGTTATTCCATTAATAGCCATCTCAGCGTTGACGAAATTCACAATTCTGTTATAAGAAGAAATATAAGATGTAATTAAATCTCTCATTAAATAACTATTCAAATTTAAAAGAATGAATCTAATCTCGTTGAGGTAACCCTAGAATACCATCTGGATTATAAAGAAGCTTAGATTTAATGGCGGGCATGGTTGATGATTGATAAGACACATAGAGAATTATCATACAGATGTAAATGACTTTGCACCTTTAACATACGATCTTCGTGCCAAACATCAGAAAGGAAAAGGGGAAATAATTGTCAGAACAAGAAAGCCTCTGACTAATAAAGACCCACCGTCACCACCGGACTAGAATACTTCGATAGCTCTTCAAGCTTCGAATCAATCGCTGCATTCCACAGCGCCTGCTCTTCGGCATTGATGCAATGATCGGTTTCAAGATCATATTTAGCCTGAAGGTCGCGGTGCTCAGCGGACAGCTTTTTAAACAGGAAGTTTAGCTCGTCATTAAATGTCTCGCGGTTAAACTTCGTGGTACTGACGGCCTGGCGGATCTTGCGGGCATAGATCTCGCAGATATCGAAATGGCGTTTTTCGTGGATGAGGGCTTCATCCGCATTATTCATCTTTGGGTAGCGGGTCCAGGATTCGTGCGGGTGGAACTGGGAAATGATCCTGATCTTTGCATAACGACTGGTCACTTCTAATGTCTGGTAGCTCAATGAAGAGACTGTGACCGCGCCGGTGTTGGTTCCCATTTCGGCAATATGCCTTGGATTGATTTTTCCCTTAAATAAACCCCAATGGAATGCGGCATTTTCAGAATATTCGATACCACTTTTTGCTTGCGCGAAGAGTGCAATTGTGGTAAGGCTAAGACACAGAACCAACAATGTTTTCATGTGATTATAAACATACATAATGGCCGGGGTATTTCAATAGTTGGGATAAAGTTGTGTTAAGATTTAGGGTGATTGCTTACTGGCGGAAAAGGCGGAACGGTAGAAAAGGTAGAAAAGGTAGAAAAGGCAGAAAAGCGGAACAGCTGAATGGATTAACAGTTTGTTGAAGATTTAGAATCTTAAAACCCCTATTGTAAAAGCATTCAGTAGAGACGTAAGATCTTACGTCTCTACTGAATGCTTTTAGAATAGGGAAATGAATATTACCTGCGGTCAGGAGACCGCTTTCCTTTGATTTCTCAATTGACGCAGATTGAGGATATGGGTTTCGGGGGCTGAGTCCGGGCCGAGGATCGAGGCGTTGAGGCTGTCGCGCT
>JANMVA010000105.1:0-1837 GCA_031392195.1 Saprospiraceae bacterium
TGATCCACAGGATCAGTAGCAGGATAGACCAGATAGTGGAGAGAATGGGAACTGGAGTGAATACGAGCAACCATACCAGTAAACTCAGGATTATCAGGCCAAGCATTTGTCGGAGATAAAAGGAGGTATTGGGCCCTTTATCGGTTTGATTCATTATCAGTGCAATCACCCAGCCAATGAGCCATAGGTGTGCAACAATAGATTTGGTTTTATCATCCATTTTTTCGTTTGGTTTTGTTAGGTTAAAAATAGCAAACCATCCGAATACGCAGGAAAATTCTTTTGAACGGTCTACCAGGACGCTTGAACGGATAAAACGGGGATGATTCCCAACTGATCCTTTGTACTGATGTCCTGTAAAAATGGATCGTAATAGTGAAAGGCTATGTTGGAAAAGCCTGCTACATTCTGGATATCCAGTGCATAGCGCCATCGCACTTTAGGATTTGCTATCGTTCTCGAAATGCCGGCATCAATCCGTTTGTATGCCGGAAGCTGCACATCATACACCCCTGGCCGAAGAAAATCTGTATCCAGGATCTGGGCTGAAGCTTGTTCATCAATCGACTGTTCCCATAGGCCTCCATTGATTGTTCCTCGCAAAGAAAAATTCCAGATGCGGTTCTTTCCTTTCTTCTCGCGGATGATCTCTTTGGAAATCGCCATATGCGTTGCATAATTTCCATCAAACCTTCCTTCGATAAATTCACCATCACCAATCCGGCGGCTGCTTTCATACAGAGTCTGGTTGATCAGAAATTTCCAGCTATTGGCGCTTCTGTAATTCCATTCGATTTCCATTCCATAATACCGGCCTGCACCTTCTTCAACATTTCTTGGGTTTTGTTCCCATACGCCATCGAGATAATCAGCCAGGTGCATAGTTCCTTCAGTGACATTGACTACGGGCAGATTGCTTAATAAACTATAAAACAATCCTGCAGAAAGAGCGTGTTTCCTGTTTTGCATATTCCATCCCGCTTCATAATTATCCACGAGCATCGGGTCTTTATCGGAGAAGTCATCTGAGTGATTAAAATAGGGCCCTGCAGAATGACGGGCTCCTGCGTAAAGCTGTCCATTCTCGCCTGTCTTTAATTTGATCATGGCGCGATATCCGGGTGTCAAAACTTCTGTTTCAAATGAACGACTAAAATCAGCGCCTACATCAATATTCAATGCTTCAGTTGGTTTCAGTTCAACCTGGATATAAGGACGGATAAATGATTCATTCTGGTAAGGCGAAATATTATGGATATAAAGTTTGTCCACATAATTAAGTCCCACAGAGGTATTCACTCTCGGTGAATGAATGAATGCTAATTCAGCAAATGAAGAAAACAGGTTTGTTACGGTTTCAATATGCGTTTCGGTTGGAGGATCAAAACCTCCAACCCGGTCATGTGTGGATTCAAGTTTTGAATAAGCTGCACCTGATCGCAAATGCAATTTTGGACCTAATGCGAGATCATACCGGATCCCGCCTCCATTCGATGAGTTTTTATAATCGATGTTAAAGAGATCTTTGTACTCTTCGATGTCTGCAACTAATTCCACATGATTAAATTCATTTTCACTTTGACCTGACCATCCGAATATTTTCAACTTGTGTTTTAAGCCTTCATGCCGGAATGAAATAACACCATCATAAAATCCAATCTTTTCGCCACCGAAATCAACACCCAGATTCGCGAGCAATCCTGTAAAACTGTAGCGAAGGTTAATATCGAGAATAGCTTTTCCGCCAATCGCAACACCACCACCAAATTCAAATCCGAGGAAACCAGCCTTCGCTCTAAACTCAGGTTTTGCGCTTTCATGCAAATGCATATTGGTG
>JANMVA010000140.1:0-12225 GCA_031392195.1 Saprospiraceae bacterium
CCTCTATAACTCGCTGACCCACCATGCCTCCGGACAGTGTGGCACACCTAGGTGTGCCACACCTAGGTGTGCCACACTGGCGGGCAGGGCGATATTTGCAAAAATTGCATTGTTTTACATGATCAATTCATGATGATCAATAAATCCTTAGAGCTATGATGGATCAACTCATTGAACGGTTTATGGACCAGCTGGAAGAAGCTGTCGAGATCGGAAGGAATGCAAAACTGAATGTCAAAACTGAAGACGTCAATCATATATATGTCGCCGGACTTGGCGGATCAGGCATCGGAGCAGACTTTGTCGCATCCTTTATTGCGGAGGAGTGCAGAGTCCCTTACATCGTCAGGAAAGGATATAGTGTTCCTGCTTTCGTGGGAAAGAACACATTGGCTATCGCCAGTTCTTACAGTGGCAATACGGAAGAGACACTCATCTCGTATGACAAAATCAAAGCCCAGGGTGCGCAGGTGATCTGCATTGCTTCCGGTGGCAAGATCATAGAGCAGGCGAAAAGTGATGGATTCGATTATGTCCAGGTACCCGGAAACTGGCCTTCCCCGCGTGCATGCCTTGGATATTCATTGACTGTGCAACTATCGATCCTACAGCACCTGGGATATGTTTCTGACAAATACATCCGCGAAGTACAATCTTCTGTGGAACTGCTCAGAAGTGAATCTGCAAACATCAAAGCGCAGGCACAGGATATTGCAAACAGATTGCATCACAAAATTCCAATCATCTACATCGAGGATCGGATGGAACCGGTGGCTGTCCGGTTACGGCAGCAGATCAATGAGAACAGCAAAGCACTATGCTGGCATCACGTAGTTCCGGAAATGAACCACAATGAACTGGTCGGATGGAGAGAAAAGAATGATAATCTCGCTGTCATCTATTTGCGCAACGAAGATGATTACAGCCGTAATGCATTGCGCATGGACATCAATAAGACGATCATCGGTGAATACGCACACGAGATCATTGAGATCTGGTCAAAAGGAAATACACTCATCGAGAGATCGTTATATCTCGTCCATCTCGGCGACTGGGTTTCATGGTACCTGGCCCAATTGAGAGGTGTAGATGCATTGGAAGTAAAAGTGATCGATTATCTGAAAGGAGAATTGGGGAAAGTTAGCCGCTAGAGAATTCACTTTTGTACTTTTGAAGCTATTCAAATAAACCCGTCGAACATATGTCCTTACTTGCAGGAAAAGTAGCTATTGTCACCGGAGGTTCCAGAGGAATTGGAAAAGCAATTGTCGATGCTTTTGCCGCTGAAGGTGCATCTGTCGCATTCACGTATTTATCTTCCAGGGAAAAAGCTGAAGCGTTAGCCGCTTCATGGAGTGAAAAAGGCGCCAATGTAAAAGCATTTTACTCTGATGCCAGTTCATATGTACATGCAGAATCGCTTGTACCGTCTGTACTCGAACAATTTGGACGCATCGATATCCTTGTCAATAATGCCGGCATCACAAATGATACACTGTTGTTGCGCATGGATGAAGAGCAATGGAATAGTGTCATCGATACTAACCTGAAGTCTGTATTCAACATGACCAAACAATGTATCAAAGTCATGATCCGTCAGCGTTCAGGTTCCTTGATCCATTTGAGCTCTGTTGTCGGTGTGTTTGGAAATGCAGGCCAGGCGAATTATGCTGCTTCGAAAGCAGGTATCATTGGTTTTAGCAAATCAGTTGCGAAAGAAGTTGGCTCACGAAATATCAGAAGCAATGTCATCGCTCCCGGTTTTATCGAATCAGATATGACAGGTGAGCTCGATGAAAATGCGCGCAAGGCATTCCTTTCAAATGTTCCGCTGGGACGATTAGGTCAACCTACTGAAGTGGGGCAACTGGCGGTGTTCCTCGCTTCAGATATGTCTGCTTACATCACCGGTCAAACTATTAGTGTGTGCGGTGGCCTCAATACTTAACGAACATCAGACTTGCATTTCTGCTCTTACTTTCATTATTAGCAGGAGCATGTAGTCCAAAGCAACTGACGCGTTTCGCTACCCAGGAGGACGTTCAGATTATACCCAGAAATGCTTCACCGGATCCAAAGGTCAAACCTGCTTTTGATCCGCTCAATTATGTGAAATATCACGATCTGACCAGGATGAAATACATCCGCGTCAATTTCCATTTTATGAATTCTCATGATGGCCGGTACAATATTCCTGAATCAGAGGTTACCGGGTATGCGCGGGAATGGATCACCGTAACGAACAGCAACCTGGAACGAAACATGAAAATGTTTTTACCACCGGGAAACAATACACCGGTGTTGATGATACCGTATCGTTATGTTATTTCACCTGATCCAACAGTGCCGGGTGATGATGGTGTTTATTATCACATCGATGATACATTGTGTTATGCAGTGAAGACCGGGCGTGACCGAAATATTAGTGACCGCAGGGTGGTAAAGAAATATGCAGTGCGGGATGATTCGGTGATGAACATCTTTGTGCAGACACATCATCTTGATAGTATTAAATCGAAAACATACAAGCCGGATGCTTCCGGTATATCATTGGGCAGTTCAGTCAAAATATTTGGTCGTTGGCATGAAAAACCAAATGTGTGGGGACTGCGTGCGATCACCAATCATGAGATCGGGCACTCACTTGGATTGTCACATACCTGGACAGGTTATGATGGTTGTGACGACACACCTCCGCATCCGAATTGTTATAACAAAACCGATACACCACCCTGTGATACTTTGTATTCTGATAACATGATGGATTACAATGCGCACATGGCGGCCGTGACACCTTGTCAGATTGGTAAAATATTGCTCAACATGGGACGCATCGGTGCCATGCAGCGAAATATTTTGGAGCAACGATGGTGTCATCTGGATACGACAGCTAACATCACCATTATTGACAGCATGCGATGGGAAGGCAACATGGACCTGGAAGGGAATCTCATTATTGCTGAGGGTGGTGTTCTTGAAATTGATTGCAGAGTGTCGCTTCCAAAAAATGCATTTATCCTACTTCATCCCGGTGGCCGATTAACTTTATTGTCAAATGCCCTGCTACATAACTCATGCGGTGATAACTGGTTGGGAATCCGTGTCGTAGAGGACAAAAAGAATACAGGTGCTCTCTACATGATGCAAGGGGCTGTCATCGAAAATATTCCTGAACCACTGGCATCACTCAAATGAAATGGAGCCGGTATGTTTTCTTCCTCTTCTGGGCTGTTTCTCTTATCAGCTTTATTCCTTCGATAGGTTCCGGTTTTGTTTATGACTTTCTCGGATGGCAGAAAGAATATGCACAGGGCTCCTTCAAAGACATCATTGATTGTTTCGGATATAACGGGAATCACCAGTTCCTTCATTTAGTCTTCTACAGTTTCTATCAGCTATTCGGTATCCAGGGATTCCCCTGGTACCTGTTCTTTTGCACACTCCATGCGGTAAATGGTTTTCTTTTATACAAATTCATTCTTGATTTCAATCAGCACTGGAAAACATCCATACCTGAAGTGCTCGCCGTTCTTGGGGTTGTGCTGTTTTTAATTCATCCCTACAATGTTGAAGCCGTTGTCTGGAAAGTTTGTGTGCACTACCTCCTCTCCATGATGGCTGTGCTGCTGATCTGCATTTCATTTTTCAGGTACATGTATACCGGCGAAAAGAAAAATCTGCTTACAGGAATCATCGCGTATGCTGTTTCATTATTTACACTTGAGATTTCATTTATCATGCCACTGGTTATCTCTTTTGCAGGAGTGCTGATATGGGCATTACGGGATGATAAGAGGATCACGTTTCATAAGGGATTAAAGTTTGCAGGTTCATTATGGGCTTTGCTTGGAAGCTATCTCGTGCTCAATAAATTCACCCTGGGAGCTGTGGTAGGGCATTATGGTGGGAAGCTTCATTTTCAATTCGATCTCCTGGGCATTGTTTCTACCGAAGCTAAATTCCTGGTAAAACATCTTTTTTTCGCACGGTTTTATTCTTTCAAGACCAAGGGTATTTTATTTGATCAAATCCTTTCGCTACCTGAATTTGCTTTCTTCTTCATGACCTTGGTCATCTCTGTTGCGTTACTTTATTTTATCCGGATCAGGAAATGGAAGCCGAATGTACATGTCATGTTCTTTGGATTTATCACCGCTCTTTTATTTATCCTGCCTGTTGCCAATATCTATTTCTATCACCTGCAGATCGGGATGAATGACCGTTACAGCTATTTCCCAATGGCCTTCCTGATCATTGCACTTGTAGCATTATTTTCAAAAGCACCGAAATGGTTGAGTTATGGAATTTTTGGCATCATGATCATCATCAGTTTGATCCTGCAACAAAAGACATTGAAATACTGGAACCAATCGACGGATGTATTGGAGGGACTGAAGCGTGAATTTCGTTGGCATGATGCCCCTTATGTTTTCATTTTAAACAGTCCGGACAACCTGAAAGGCATCGTGATGGCATCCATCATTAATGAACCTTCGGGAATGGATGAGATCTTTGATTTTCAAACACCGAAGGCTTACGACGGCAAAATGTTTGACATCTTTCAATACAACATGACTTCGCCGAATGATGGTGTTCATGTCGAACAGACAGGACCTATGCAGATAAAAGTCATCCTCAATCAATGGGGCAACTGGTGGCATCGCAATGGGATCGGTGCATATAATTATGAAAATGAGTTTTATAAAACTGAAATACTGGATTATCCATACCTCCTTACGTTTAAGCAATTTCCGGAGGGAAGCGTGATTATCTACCAGGATGGGCTAGAATGGAAAGAGTTTAAATTCCAGTGACCAGTAGTCGTAAGCTGAAATAGTAAGTAGTATTCAGTAAAAGTTAGAAGTTGTAGTGTGCGGGGCTTGCCCCCATCATTGAAGGTTAAAAGAGCGGTTAGCAGTAAATGAAAGAAGACAGGAATTGATATTGTGTGCGGAGCTTGCCCGCATGGAGATCTAAAGAGAGGTGAAAGGTTAAAGGTGAGGGGTGTATACAATTTGTCTAAAAAATGTGTTGTTAGAGTATTTTAAGAATTAAGAAATACATCGTATATTGAATCAATATAAATAGCTGCGCATGAAAACTCCGATACTTTTTCTGCTCGTTTTTGGGTCTTTGGTTTTAATGTCCTGTGAGGAGGATAAGGTTGTAACAACTCAGGAATTTTATACGGATGATGAGTATGCCATCCTATCCGCATCCCTGAATCTGCCACGAGTCCCTTATGAGTATAATCCCTTCGACAAGTTTACTAATGCTTCAGCTACGTTGGGAAATGTTCTTTTCTATGACGTCAGTCTTTCGAAGGATAATTCGGTTTCCTGCGGATCATGCCACCAACAGCAATTAGCTTTTGCTGATGATGTAGCTTTTAGCAAAGGTGTCAACGACAGGCTAACGGCCAGGAATTCCATTGCTCTGGGTAGCCTGACCAATTTTGGCAACTATACTTCCGATCCGGAGACTACATTGTTCTGGGATGGCCGCGTGGACAATCTACATGATCAGATGATTCAGACCCTAAGAAACCCAAACGAAATGGACATGGAGCTCAGTGAAGTGCTGGAGAAAATCAATGGACGGGATCATTATAAAATACTTTCAGAAAAAGCTTTTGGTTCAGATCAGCTCACGGAATTTTCCATCCTGATCGCCTTGGAAAGTTTCATGAACACAATCAATACATTTTCAAAATTCGATGAAGTTTCCTTTCAGCAAGGCAACTTGATTGACACCACCGATTGGATTGGCTTTACAGCTCAGGAAAATTTAGGCAAAAGTTTATTCCAACAAAATTGTGTGAACTGTCATAGCCAAACGATGTCACAGGTTAAACCTTTAGTCGAACTGATCCATAGTGCCAATAATGGACTTGACCTGGTTTATACAGACAAAGGAGAGGGCGAAATAAACCTTTCACCAGAGGCGATTGGTGTTTTTAAAGTTCCGGGCATGAGAAATATTGATCTCACTGCTCCTTACATGCACGATGGCCGCTTTGCAACACTCGAAGAAGTGATCGATTTCTATAGTGAGGGTATCCAGGATCATCCCAACCTGCATGAGCTTCTTTCTGAAAATGGATTGCCCAAAAAATTCAATTTTACCCAAACAGAAAAAGAAGCACTTGTATCTTTTCTGAAAACTATGACTGATCCGAAAATCGTGACGGAGCCAAAGTGGTCGGATCCTTTCTAGGTCGTTTCGACTAACGCTCAACGACCCGCGGATTTTTGCATGGAAACAGAAGTAACAGTAGAGCGAGGAACTCGTAAAAGGTTCTGTAGTCTTTTTAGAGATCTGTTGGTCACTGAGCGTTAGTCGAAGTGACCATGGACCAGCATACGAAGGGAGTAGTAATGACAATAGCGGCAGCTGTTGTTTGGAGCACCGGGGGGTTATTGGTCAAGCTCATTCCGCATGATGCTTTTACGATCCTGTTTTACAGAAGCCTTTATGCGGGTTTATTTTTCCTGATTGTCTTTCGCGGTGAAGCATTGAAATTTGATCGAAGAGCATTGATCATCAGTCTTTGTTATGCACCATTGCTGATTTGTTTTGTCACGGCCACAAAGTTGACTACAGCAGCCAATGCCATTTTTCTTCAATACATTTCTCCTGCCATTGTCCTCGTGCTGGAGCCCAGGCTGATGAAAACTAAAATTGCAGGATACAACCTGGTGACTGTATTAATATGCATTTTGGGTTTGTCGTTTTTTCTTTTCGAGCAAAAAGGTGAACATCATTGGTGGGGCGATGGACTGGCGCTGTTATCCGGGTTTTTTTCTGCTTGCCTTATTCTTTCATTGAAGATGGGTGATCGCACGCAACAGATGAGCGGGATCCTGCTCGGCAATATCTGGGTCGTGCTGGTCACATTACCCTGGTTTTTAAAATCGGAATCACTCACGATGAATGAAAACCTGATGCTGGCGTTTCTTGGCCTGGTACAAATTGGTTTAGGATATTTGTTGTTCACCTATGGCCAGCGACGCATCAGTGCTATCGAGAGTGCGCTCATCGCCATGCTGGAACCCATCCTCAATCCCATCTGGGTGATGATTGGTTATCATGAAACCCCATCTTTGTGGTCATTGACCGGAGGGTTCATTATATTGGCTGCCTTGGCCATCCGGATGGTATATGTGCAGCGATTGAGTAAAAATACCATCTGACATCATCATTCAATTTAAAACCGGGTAAATGCAATCCATCAAAAACTTCATCAAAAAATATTTTCAGTTTATTTGGTTACGTCACCGGTTTTCTCCTGCAACACAAATTGCTTTAAGACAAATATTTCATTTCTACCAGTTGAATTTTCATCATTCAGATAAAATAAATCTCAATACGGCAGGATTTAAAGTGTTCTCACAATTTGAAGAAGATGGAAAAATATTATTTATTCTCGCCGTCATCGGCATTAAAAATTCCAGCTTTATTGAAATCGGATCTGATGATGGACTGAACAGTAACTGCGCCAATCTCGTTTTAAATTTTGGATGGCATGGGTTATTTATTGATGGGAATCAGACAAGCATTGAGCGTGGCCGGTATTTTTATAAAAAATATCCCAATCCGTATGGATATAAACCTGTTTTTGTTCACAGCTTGGTAACGCGCGAGAACATCAATCAACTTATTGATCAAAACGGTTACTCAGGTGAGATTGATCTTCTCTCGATTGACATTGACGGAAATGATTACTGGATATGGGATGCGTTGACGATTGTACAGCCGCGAATCGTAATCATTGAAACATACATTATCTACCGCGCTAAAAATATCGTCGTGCCTTACGATCCGGATTATTCTTTTCCCGGAAAACATCCTCAATATCATGGCGCTTCGCCAGTTGCCATGATCAAGCTTGCGAAAAAGAAAGGTTACAGGCTCATCGGTGCGAATGAATTGGGCTTTAATTTCATCTTTCTCCGGAATGATCTGGCAGCAGATGTTTTTCCTGAAGTTTCGATTGATGATGTATTGCGTCATCCTTCATGTGCGAAAGATGAGCAGGACCTGGATCCGAACGTATTGAAAATGCCTTTTGTCACTCCTATTGAATAGGTTAAAGGCGGATTTACCCTTTGTCTTGCTTTGCGAAAACTTTTCTCAGCAAATCCGTTTTACGTTCGGACTGATCACCTCTGATCTTTGCTTCTTTTACTTCTATTAAGCTGAACAAACCATCGAGAGCTTTTTGATTGACATGGTCATCCAGTGCAGGGTTTGCTTTTTTGACAAAAGGAATATTGTTGTATGCCGTGACGACGGAGCGCCAGTATGTGCGGGCATTGACTTCATCGAGGGCCGATTGAATGATCGGCATGAACTCTGTATATAATGGTGTACGTGTTTCCGATTCGAGATATCGTGTAGCTGCATCCTGTTCGCCGAGAAGGATATTCATGGCATCGCGGATCGACATGCCGGTGATGGCATCAACAAAAATGGGTGTAGCTTTCTTTGCAGCTAATTCGGCTGCTTGGTTCATCTTATCGATCAGTTGTTGCTCGACATCCTGAAAGCCGGGCACCATTTTGACTTTAGAGATGATGTACTTCGCATCTTCCGGGATCAGGATCTTATATGGACTTTCGAAATATCCTTTTTCTGCTGAAAGCTTGTCAACAGCTTCATTGACACCATACTCCAATGCCTGTTTCAAACCTAAGCCAATCTCACCATCCTCGGATGGAATGACGGTAGCTTTTGCTTTATTGAGAATGTCCTTAAACTGGGCATCAGATGTGAAAGGAGAAAGAAAACCTGCAATCAGGAATAAGGCCGGCAGGAAGGAAATGCGGAATGATATGTTTTTCATATTGAGACTTATAACGTAAAGATCAGCATTAAGGAGCATGCGGATGTTCACCTTAACGATACCTTAACCAGAGGCAGGGGGCAGGGGGCATGGAGCTCAGTAAGCGCAACTCACTAAACATGGAGCATACTTCGACCTGCTTTACTCATTCATGGGCTACAGCTCAGTATCCGGGATCAAGGGATCAAGCGGATCAAGGAATCAAACAATATAGGTTTGTACTGGAGGGGCTTGCCCCCTCCTATGGAAAATTTAAGACAGGCACAATTTCTTATTCAAAATCAATCAGCGTGATTTCAAATACCAGCACTGAATTGGCAGGAATTCCATTTAATGCATCGCTGCCATAGCCCAGTTCTGAGGGAATGATCAGAATTCCTGATCCTCCTTTTCCGAACAACCGTAATCCTTCCTTAAAACCTTCGATGAGATTATTCAGGGGATACATAGCATTGGTACTGGAATCAAAGAGGTCACCATTGAGGAGTGTACCTTCATAAGCAAACTGAACCACGTCGGAGATAGCTGGCTTCTCGCTACCGCCGGGAACATTGATGATATAATGGAGTCCTGAATTGGTTTTTTCCGAGACCAGGTTGTTATCCTCGAGATAATCTTCAATCAAAGCCTGATCTATTTCTCCCTGATCTTCTTTTCCACAAGATGATGCAATGATCAGTAAAGCACCAAATACAAGGCTCCACATTGGGATAAATATCTTTTTCATGAAGCAGTAACGATTGAAAAGCATAATAGGCTTCCTGTGTATAAAAGTGATCCCAAAAACCCTCATAACTCACTGACTCACAATGCCCGCGGACAGTGTGGCACACCTAGGTGTGCCACACTTAGGTGTGCCACACTAAGCCATGAATTGGATTTTGGGGCTGGGCGGCTTTCTCAGAATGATTGATTGAAAACCAATCCGAAATAAAAAGATCTTGGCTTGCCAGGATAGTAATATCGGGGAGCATTGCCACCTGCTCCGAGAGCATTGATCTGGAACATGGGAGAGTAGTGGACGTCAAATACATTATGGATTCTGAAATTGAGGAGGAGCCGGGATTTGTTCTTTTTCAGAACCGGATATTCTCCACCAACATTTACAAGTTGGTACCCTTTAGCTTCAATGCTATTATCATCTGTCAGGTATACACCGGATAGCCAATGATGCTCTGCGGATAAATTGAATTTCTGATACACTTCATAAGCTATGCGATTGAATGCATGATGATCAGGTGATCCTGGCAAATGATTTCCACTATAGTCATTTCCTGAATCAACGAAGTCTTTGAAATGGTTTGAATTGAATGTATAGGCACCTGTCCACAATAATTTCTCTGAACCCAATTTCAACTTCCATTCAAGTTCAATACCCCGATGAATTGAGCTACCCCCATTGATCTTTTCGAACTGATCCTCATCAATACGTTTAGTGATAATGGTGTTATCAATATTCATGTGGTACAAAGAAAGCTTTGCGTGTGATTTCCAGTCTTTAGTACTGATCGAAAAGGAGAGCTCTTTGTTCCATCCTGATTCCGGAGAAATGTCTTTATTCAACATGCCGGCAGAATTAAGCATTTCATCAAAAGCTAAAGCCGTATATCCTCTACTGGCCGAAGCTGAAGCCGAAAAATGATTCGAAAACTTATACAGTATTCCTGCAGATGGATATAGTGAGAATGGTAGTGTGGCATTAAGTTCTTCTCCTTTTAAAGAAGTTATGTAGCTATGCAAGCCCGCAAAACCTTTCCATTGGGAGCTGATATCAAATTCGGACTGAACAAAAAGATTAACAGCATTGCGGTATTCAGTCATTGCAGTAAGTTCCCCTCCAGCCACTCCACCTTCCAACGTTTCAAATGTTCTGAATTGATATCGTTCACCAAAATATTCAAGTCCTCCACTGAAAAACACTTCAGGATTTAATGCTTTGGATAAGCGATGCCTGGTACCGTACGCAAAACTTCCTTCATCGAGAACATTGAACGGTCTGACTTCATCTGACTGAAAAGAGGTAACAAAAACAGAACCTTTATAATCCAGTTTATTTTCAGAACTCTGCTGCCAGCTGATGCCACCAATCCACTTCATATAGTCTTCATTTCCCTTGACAGCTTTCCAGGCTGGAGCTGCAACAGAAGGATTATTTTCAAAATCATTTTTATTCAATGAGCTTGGGATAAATGCTTTGAGATCGATGAAATGAAGAAAACTGTTGACATACCATTGCCTGATCCGGAAAAATTGTAGCCAGGAAGCAGAGTGTTTTTGATAATGATTGTTGTCACGATATCCCTCATCCTGTAAATACTGATAATGCAATTTTGTGGCGGCTGCACCATACCATCCGTATTTTAAAGATTGATCGAACTGAAAATTTCCAAAAGAACCACCACTAAGTGCAGTCGTCGAAACATCTTCAATGGAAGATCTTGCCTGCAAATGAATGGCACCACCCAGACCGGAGCCCCAGATCGTTGATGCTGGTCCTCTCCAGATGTCTATGCCTGTCAGAATATCCGGGTGTATATCCTCAATGCTACTCTCCCCCACTCCATTGGTCAGTGGTATTTCATTGAGATATACTTTGATGCCTGTAGTGGCAAATGGCTCTCTGTATCCCACACCCCGAATGCTGATGCGATTTGTATTTAATGATCCTGATTGCATCCAAATGCCAGGTGTTGAATTCAATAGTGGTTCGATGGTTGGTGAAAAGGATTTTTCAATTTGATCTTGTTTAATGGAAGTTGCTGAAAATATTTTATTCAAATAAGAAGCTCGTACAGTTATTGCAAGGTCCATTACCCATCTATTTGGTATGGAGTCATTTCTCTCCGGAATATTTAATTGAGCGGAAATACTAAAAGACAAAAAGCATAGAATACTGCAGAAGGCTATGGGTGATAACTTGTAAAAAAGCATACTACGCGAATCTGGAAGCTTTCAACATCTGAGAATATCCCTTTACATACCTGTGCATGACTATATCTCGTACCATCCGCCCTGTAGCCGGCGCCAGGCTCGTACCCATCATTGCATGACCGGTAGCAACAATGATCGGTGATTGGACTTCCCATCGGCCGATATAGGGCAGGCCATCCGGTGTCAATGGTCTATATCCAAACCAAGTTCGATCAGCAGGTTTCAAATTAGCTTTTGGATAAAACTTAGGAACAGCTTCGAGGATCGATTGAACTTTATGCTTCTGGATTTTATCATCCATACCGCTGATCTCTAAGGTTCCGGAAATTCTCAGTTCATCACCCATCGGTGTTATCGCTACACGAGGGGTGTCGCGGAAGAACGTGTTTTCGTGATCCGGCGTCTTCACGGGCTCCTGGTTGGGACCGTGCCGGCCGGGATTGAGTGCA